>CALPNT020000041.1 GCA_943325005.2 Bifidobacterium breve
CTGCCGCCGAGCTGGCGCCAGAACTGGCGGAGACTCTGCAATCGGAGGCTGTGTAGCGATTGCCGTTACCGATCGAAGGTCCAGGGAGATGGGAAACGGTCATCAAGGGAAGACCTGATCAAGGTCCTGTTTTGGTCTCCACACTGTGGCGCCAAAACCCCTTGCCGATCCGGAAACCTTCCTTAAGCCTTGTTGGCCCTGGGATCCTGCTGGGTAAGCGGGAATGGCCCGTGAACTGCGGCCATCAGCTCCGACAGCTGCAGCTGTTGGCACAGCTCCTGGGCGCTGAGGCGGCTGCCGCCGGGCACCAGGCCCAGGCTGGCGGCCAGCAGCCCGATCACGGCCGGCCCATCGCCGCCGCTCTGTCTGAGTCCTGCCAGGCCCTCGGCGGCAGCGCGCTTGCTGAGGCGCTGGCCCTGGGGATCACGCCAGAGCGGCACATGCCAGTAGCGCGGTGGCTCAGCCCCGAGGACCGCCATCAGCGCCACCTGGGCCCCGGTGGAGGCCCAGAGGTCATCGCCGCGCACCACCGCCGTGATGCCCAGGCTGAGCTCATCCACCGCCGTGGCCAGGTGATACGCCACCAGCCCATCGGCTCGCCGCAGCACCACATCACCCACCTCGGTGGCGCCCTCAAGCCAGCCCGGCCAAGGGGACTCCTCTGGCCAGCGGATCGCTGCCTCAGGTAGACGCAGGCGCCAGCTGGGCAGTCGGCCCTGGCACGGGCCCCAGCCGAGGGCCCTGTGGCGGCAGAAACCCGGATACACCGTCAGCGCCCCGTGGGGTGCTGAGATGTCGGCCAGCAGCCTGCGGCTGCAGGCACAGGGGTAGAGGCTGCCGCGGCGGCGCAGCGACGACAGGAGGCTGGTGTACAGACCCCGACGGCTGCTCTGCAGCAGCGGCGGGCCATCCCAGTCGAGTCCGAGCCAGCGCAGATCGGCCAGAATTCTTGTTGCGGCGCCCGGGCGGTTGCGGGGCTGATCGAGATCATCGAGTCGCAGCAGCCATTCGCCCCCCTGCAGCCGGGCATGGAGCCAGCTCAGCAGCGCCGTGCGCAGATTGCCCCGATGCAGATCGCCGGTGGGCGAGGGAGCGAAGCGGCCGCGATAGCCCTGCTGCCGCCTGGCCAGGCCCGCCTGGATCAACTCCTGCAGGTGCCTGGGCAAGCCTGTCTGGTTCGCCCCTTGCCGAGGCTGGGCCCCATCAAAAAAGCGGTCCCCTTCGGGACCGCCAGGGCGGGATGGCTCGTTGATCGCCAGACCCAGCATCAGGATTCAGCCCTGAACCCGATCCTTGAACAGTTTGCCGGCCGTGAAGGCAGGGACACGCTTGGCGGGAATGGCGATCTTTTCACCGGTCTTGGGATTGAGACCCTGACGCTCGGAGCGGTCACGGGGTTCGAAGGAGCCGAAGCCCAGGATTGAAACCTTCTTGCCTTCCACCACCGAATCGATGATGGTTTCGATGGCGGCGTCGACCACGAGGGAGACGTCGGTTTTGGTGAGCTCGGTGCGGGCAGCAACGAGGTTGACGAGATCAGCTTTGTTCATTGGACGGAAGTGCCTCCGGTCGTGCGGGGGGTATCGGGAGTGGTGTCGTGGATGCGGTGGCCACTGGGCAGCGGTTCGGAGAGGTCCCCGACCGCCGTTGGATTCAGCGGGCCAATCGTATGGAGGTTGCCACAGGGCTGCAACCGAAAAAACCGCTGATCGCAATGGTTCTGGCCTTCAGAGCCATCCGCGGGGGGCAAAACCACCTTCCGCAGGCCCGTGATTCGGTCAGCTTGACAAGCCGGGAGCGGGCTCCTGGAGCGCCTGAACCAGATCCAGGGCGGCCAGTTGACCCGCCCCTGCAGCCACGAGTTTCTCCCCCTGCAGCGCCCCCAGTCCGGCGCCACTGGCGATCCAGTCAGGGGAGCCAGCGGGCAGCCACTGGCGCAGCTTTTCGATGCTGCGAAGCTGGCGGGGCCAGTGAAAACAGCTGCGCCGCCGCAAAGGCGCCAGGCGCTGGGGCGCCAGCGGCACCAGCAGCCGGCCGCAGAACAGCCCGTCGATCGGCTCGTCTTCAGCCGCGGTGCTGGCCCCTATGGCGTTGGCCTTGGCGGCAAGGCGCACGTGCACGACGCAGGCCCCGGGGCTCGGTCCCGGTGTCCACAGCAGGCGCACTCCTTCGATCAGGTTCCACTCCGTGGCAAACGTGGTGAGCAAAGCCACACCGGGCAGCAGATAGGCCTCCTGTTCCTGAACCAGCACCGGCCAACCCAGCGCCTCCTGCCAGCGCCGGCAGCGCCCATGACCATCGCGCCCGGTGAGCACGATCCAGCCGGCGCGGTGGCGACAACGCTCCTGCAGCATCTCCAGATTGGCCCGGGTGAAAGCCGGCAGATCGATCAGCAGATCTCCCGCGCCCACCTCGCACAACCAGGCGCTCCCCCCCTGGGTATCGCGGTTGGGTGCAAACAGCCACAGCCCCGCCTGCACGCTCTGGGGGGGGCGTCCTTCCTCAATGGCCGAGCCGGTCACGGCGATTCCTTCGAGATCCCCCCATTGAACCCAGCCAGCGGCGGCTGTCCTCCCCACGCCGCCAGGGTCGGGCCGCGGGTTTAGCGTGAGTGAAATCTCTCCCGTGCCTCGTGTCGCCGATCCGGATCGGACACCCCTGGCCACTGGGGGCCTCGCCCACCGCCACCGGCGTCAACTTTTCGGTCGTCGCCCCCCTGGCCACACGGCTTGATCTGTTGCTGTTCGCGGATGGTCAGGCCAGCGAACCGGAGCAGGTGATTGAGCTGGATCTGCAGCACCGCTCCGGCGACCACTGGCATGTGGAGGTGGAAGGCGTCGGCATCGGCTGCTGCTATGGCTACCGGGCCTTTGGTCCCCTGCAGAGCGGCAGCCACGGCTTCAATCCTTCCAAAGTGCTGCTCGACCCCTGCGCCAGGGCGATCGCCGGCTGGGAGGTCTACCAACGGGGAGCGGCGATCGGGGCCGTGCCCAATACCGCCAGCTGCCTCAAGGGGGTGGTGACCGAGCGGGATCGCTTTGATTTCGCCAGCGCCCCCAGGCCTCGCCATCGCTGGCATAAAAGTGTCATTTATGAACTGCATGTCGGTGGCTTTACCCACGGTCCCGGCTGCGGTGTCAGTCCAGACCGTCAGGGCACCCTGCTGGGCCTGATCGAGATGCTGCCAGCTCTGCAGGAGCTGGGGATCACGGCGATCGAACTGCTGCCGGTGATGGCCTTTGATCCTCAGGATGCGCCCGCCGGTCGTTTGAACCACTGGGGTTACAGCCCCCTGAGCTGGATGGCACCCCATCCGGGCTATCTGGTCAGCGCCGACCCGTTGCAGGGCCGCCACGAAGTGCGCCAGCTGGTGGCGGCCTGTCACCGCGCCGGGCTGGAGGTGTTGCTCGACGTGGTGTACAACCACACCACCGAGGGCAGCCAAGCCGGTCCCACCCTCAGCTGGCGGGGCTTCGGTGATTCCCTCTATTACCACCAGAACAGCCGCGGTGATTATCTGGATGTCAGTGGCTGCGGCAACAGCATCGCCGCCAACCGTCCCTTGGTGCGGCACCTGATTCTGGAATCGCTGCGCTGCTGGGCCGTGGAGCTGGGCATCGACGGCTTCCGCTTTGATCTGGGCATCGCCCTCAGCCGCGGTGAAGAGCTGGCCCCCTTGGAGGCGCCACCGCTGTTCGAAGCGATGGAGGCCGACCCGGAGCTGAGTGATCTCAAGATGGTGAGCGAGCCCTGGGACTGCGGCGGGCTCTACCGCATGGCGGACTTCCCGGCCCGGCGGGTCGCGAGCTGGAACGGTCGCTTCCGCGATGATCTGCGCCGCTTCTGGAAGGGCGACGACCGTAGTGTCTGGCCCCTCGGCCAGCGGCTTTCGGGTAATCCTGATCTGTTCGGAGGCCAGGCGGCTCCGATGGGCCGCACGATCACCTTCCTGACCGCCCACGACGGCTTCACTCTGGCCGATCTGGTCAGCTACGACCGCAAGCACAACCTGGCTAATGGCGAGAACGACCGCGATGGCGATAACCACAACAACAGCTGGAACCACGGCGTTGAAGGGCCCACCACGGATCCGGCGGTGAACGCCCTGCGGGAGCGCCAGATCCGCAATCTGCTCAGTTCGCTGCTGCTAGCCCCCGGGGTGCCGATGCTGTTGATGGGGGACGAGGTGAAACGCAGCCAGGGAGGCAACAACAACACCTGGTGCCAGAACAACCCCCTGGGCTGGATGCATTGGCAACCCGATGAACACGATCTGGCCCTGCGCCATTTCGTCCGCCGCCTGATCGCCCTGCGCCAGCAACTGGCCAGCCTGATCAATCCCGAACAGCCCCTGCCCGATACCCCCCAGCGCCGCAATCTCGAACAGGGCCAGCTCTGGCGTGAATGGCATGGGGTGGAGCGGCAGAAGCCGGACTGGGCCAGCTGGTCTCACTGCCTGGCCTGGAGCCTCCACGACGCCCAGCACGGGCCGCTGCTCTGGTGTGACATGAACGCCTTCTACAAGGCAATGCATTTTGATCTGCCACCCACCGCCACCAGTTGGTGTCGACTGATCGACACGGCCCTGCCGGCCGGCGAGGACCTGCCGCAGAGTCCTGAACCCTGGCTGCCCTCGGGCGTGCCGCTCGAGAGCCGCAGCCTGATCCTGATGGTGGCGGCTCCCTTGGCCGGCACGATCAGCCTGCCGGACTGACGGTGGCTCGGATTGAGGGTGGCTCGGACTGAAGGTGGGTCGGACTGAGCGAGATGCCTGCCTGTGTCTCTTGAGGTTTGAGTGTCCACGCCTGCTGGAAGGGGGCGGTGCGGAGGACAATGTTGCTGCTGCACCTTGCCGGGCTCCCGTTGTCGCGGGCACCGTTGTCAAGTTGCAGCAGCTGATCACAGCCGCCGACATGGCCGCGGCCGTGGATGCGCTCAGCGCCACCCAGTCCCGGGGCCTGATTCCGCCGACCCGCCTACGTCGTTGACACCCGTGAGGTCACGCTGCCGGGTGAAAATCAGGCCTGTTGCCAGACCTACTGGCTCTCGCCCCCTCGCAGCTCTGGCCGATGGGCCGCTCCCGCTCCGAATCGGTTGGCCAGGCGGTTGGCGCTGAAGCGGCCTGGACCTCCCGCTGCGAGCGACTGGCTGCCGTACTGGTGGAAGGTGGCCGGGTGGTGCCTGGGCTGCAGCTGGATGCCACTGGCTGTCTGCGGGCCCAGTGGTGGCCCCTGCCCGCCGCTGAAGATCGCCCCTGGCTGGAAGCCCTGCTCGCTGCCGACGACCTGCCCAGCCAGCTGCGCCTGAGCGAGGCCCTGGCGGAGGCGGTGGATCGCTGCGTGCGCCTGCGCCTGCAGCCTCCAGCCGCAAACGAACCGAAGCCAGCCCGATCCAGACGGCGCCAGACGCTGCCGGAGGCCTGGCTGTCGGCTCTGGGCGCTGTCGATTCCGCCTTGCCAACCAGCGCCGCTGCCAGCGCCGAAGCCGCCATGCTCGACAGCATCAGCGCCTGGGTGCGCCAGGGGATGGCGGCCAGTGGTGAGCTGCAGCTTTGCCTGCGTTGTCATGAACCGGCCGATGGTCGCCGCCGCCGCTGGAGCCTGGAGCTGTTGCTGCGTCCGATCGGCGATCCGAGCCTGCTGGTGCCCCTGGACTCCTTCTGGGCCGGCGAGAGTCCCTTCCCCGCCAGTGCCTTCGAGGCGGTTCTGGGCCAGCTGGGCCTGCTGGTGCGTCTGGCTCCCGAACTGGATCAGCTGCTGGAGCAACAGGCGCCGGCGTCGCTGCAGCTCGATGAGCCGGCCCTGGTGACTCTGGTGACCCAGCGCGCCGCCCTGCTCAGCGATGCCGGCTTCGCCCTGTTATTGCCGAGCGGCCTGCGTCAGGGGCAGCGCCTTGGCCTGCGGGCCCGCACGCTGGAGTCAGGCCGCGGTAAGCGCGGTGGCAGGGCGGCTCCCGCCGGTGGCGGCGCCGGTCTGGATCTCTCGGCCTTGTTCCGATTCGAGTGGCAGGCGGTGCTGGGCGATCGGCCCCTCAGCGCCGCCGAGCTGTCCAGTCTGCAGCGGGCTGCCGCTCTGAAGCGGCCCCTGGTGCGTCTCCGGGGCCAGTGGACCCTGCTCGATGCGGCCGCCGTCGCCGGCCTGCTGCGCCTGGCGGGCCAGCAGGCCGAAGCCAGCGGCACCGAGCTGCTGCGCGGCGGCCTCGGCCTCGAGCGACTGGGATTGCCGGCGGAGTTGGAGCTGGCCGGGGTGGAGGACGGCGGTGCGCTGGGAACCTTGCTGGCGGGGGATCTGCACCAGCGGGCCGCAGCCCTGCCCACTCCGGAGGCCTTCGCCGGGGTGCTGCGGCCCTACCAGCAGCGGGGACTTGGCTGGCTGGTGTTCCTGGGTCGGCTGGGACTGGGAGCCTGCCTGGCCGACGACATGGGCCTGGGCAAGACCGCCCAGCTGATCGCCTCCCTGCTGGCCGATCCACTGGAGCCGCCGACCCTGGTGGTGGCGCCGGTGACCCTGCTGGGTAACTGGCAGCGGGAACTGGAGCGCTTCGCACCGGGGCTGGCCGTGGCTCTGCACCACGGACCGGAGCGGCCCCGCACCGCCACTGGCCTCAAGCGAGCGCTCCAGGCGCTCGGCCCCGGTGGCGTGCTGCTCTGCAGCTACGGGGTGCTCAGCCGCGACGCCGCCCTGCTCGGTGTCCAGCGCTGGGGCCGGTTGGTGTTCGACGAGGCCCAGCAGCTCAAGAACCCTTACACCGCGATGAGCAAGGCCGCCGCCGCCCTCACCGCTGAACGCCGCATCGCCCTCACCGGCACACCGGTGGAAAACCGCCTCAATGAACTCTGGGCCCTGCTGCACCTGCTCAATCCCGGCCTGCTGGGCAGCCTCGGCCAGTTCCGCCAGCGCTTTGCCTTGCCGATTGAACGGGATCAGGACACGGTGGTGGCCGAGCAGCTGCGAGGGCTCACCGCCCCCTTCCTGCTGCGGCGCCTCAAGAGCGATCGCTCGATCCTGCCGGATCTGCCGGGCAAAATCGAGCAGACCGAGTTCTGCCAGCTCAGCCAAGAGCAAGCCACCCTGTACCAGGCGGTGGCCGACGAGCTGCTGGAGCAGGCCGAGGCCAGTGACGGCATCACGCGCCAGGGCCTGGTGCTGGCTGGTCTCACCCGGCTCAAACAGGTGTGTAATCATCCCGCCCACTACCTCGACGACGGCACGGATCTGGCTGGCCGCTCCGGCAAGTTGACCCGCTGCGAGGACCTGCTTGACGCCATTCTGGAGACTGGCGAAAAGGTGCTCGTGTTCACCCAGTACACCGCCTGGGGCGAGCGGCTGGCGGCCCACCTGGCTCGCCGCTGCGGCAGCGAACCGCTCTGGCTGCATGGCGGCCTGGCCCGGGCCCAACGCGACACCCTGGTGGCCCGCTTCGCCACCGCCGCTGGCCCGCCGATCTTTCTGCTGTCGCTGAAGGCCGGTGGCACCGGCCTGAACCTCACGGCCGCCTCCCACGTGATCCACTACGACCGCTGGTGGAACCCGGCGGTGGAAGATCAAGCCACGGACCGGGCCCATCGCCTCGGCCAGCGCCGCAGCGTGCACGTGCACAAGTTGGTGTGCGGCGGCACGGTGGAGGAGGGCATTGATGCCTTGATCGCCGGTAAGCGGCAGCTGGCCGAACGCGTCGTGGCCAGCGGTGAGCAGGCCCTCAGTCGCCTCTCCACCGAGGACCTGCGGGAGCTGATTCGCCTGCGCGGCCAGGGGGGACGGCCATGAGCGAGACGGCGCGCCCTGTGACCCGGCGCAAACGGGGCGAGCCGCTGGCCAGCCAGTGGTGGTCGCAACGCTTCACCAGCGTGCTGGAGGGCTATGGGCTGGGACCGCGGATGGAGCGAGGGCGCCGCTATGCCCGTGGCGGGCGGGTGCGGGACCTGGTGGTGAAGGCGGGCCGGCTGGAGGCCCGGGTGCAAGGGTCGCGGGCCACGCCCTACCGGGTGAGCCTCCGCAGCGAGGCTCCCAGCAAGGACCAGTGGCGCCAGCTCGAAGCAGTGTTCGCCACACGGCTGGGCTGGGCGGCGCGGCTGCTGGCCGGAGAGCTGCCCACCGACCTGGAGGCGGCTTTCGCCGAGGCGGGTGTGGCCCTGTTCCCGCACCGCTGGAGTGATCTGCAGGTGCGCTGCGGCTGCCCGGACGATGCCGAGCCCTGCAAACACATCGCCGCGGTGCTTTATGTGTTTGCCCAGCAGCTCGATGAGGATCCCTGGCTGCTGCTGGCCTGGCACGGCCGCGACCGGGAGGCGCTGCTGACAGCCCTGCGACAGCGCTCTGCCAGCCCAGCGGCCGGCGGCGCGGCCGGGGAGCTGCCGCCCTGGTGGCCATCAGGGTTGCGAGCCAGGCCTGATCCTCGTTCCCAGCCTGCCGATCCCCTGCCCCCTGACCCACCGGAGCGGGCCCTGCAACGGCTCGGGCCGCTGGAGTTGCCCGCTGCACCGGCCGATCTGGCGCCACGCCTGGCGGGGCTGTACCGACGGTTGCTGGTTCTGGAGTGATCCGGTGTGACCAAGGCCGAAGCGGTGGTCATCAACAGCGCGCTCCGCTGGCCGGCCATGGCCGCCGCATCACCCCACACCGATGGACGGTTGGTTGGTTGGGCTTAGCCGTCGGAAAGGGGAGGGCTGGAAGGACGAGGTTGCTGAGATCAACGCCGTAGCCACCGAATGTTTCCTCCGATCACCCGTAGCCGCCTTGCGACGGCTCCGTTCCAGCCTGTTCTTCACGTTGTTGCGTGGCGGGTCGAGCGTTGTCGGGTGCCGCTGAGTCGCTGAACACCTGTGAAAGAGAAACGGCCCGGGCGGAGCCGTTGGCCCTGGATACATCATGTAGACTTTTCAGGGCATAATGTCAAGACTGGGTTCACTAAATTAGCCTCCAAGTCTATCTTGAGATGTGAAACTCGACTGTTTTGTCGGGTTGTGAAGCGAAGAGGCTCCAGCTCAGAGATTCGCCCAAAATACCAGTGGCATCGCCTGGACTTCAATAGATTGAGAAGGTAATATTCAGATCGGGATTGGAGAGCAAAAATAGAAGATTGGCCAAGTCAGTAGGGAAGCTTCTCGGCAAGGGTCGCATGGATGCGGAATCAGGCCTCCAAGATGTGACGGACATCTGTTGGGGCTATTGGTAAAACCTTAGCCTTCAGCGTGCTTTGTGCGCATCTTAGGCGGTTGATCCTTCTCCAGTTTATTGCGCTTATTCTGATTGCGCGGATCGCGGATCAGTACCGATACCAGCGGCACTTCCCTGTCCAGGAAAGCGATTTCGAGAAAAGTTATGGCCGCCAGGTTCTTTGGAAACTGAGGGCCTGCAACGCCACAGAGGCGATCCGCGAGCGTTGGATCGGCGCCAGCTGGATCATTGAACTGGTCTCCTCAGGCAAACGTGATGACAAGTCATTCCGCTACGTCCACCAGGTTTGTTCTTCATGCGCACCTCGCGGTGCGACGCGACGATGCGCACCAGCTCAAAGGCCCTGCTGCGCCTTGTACGACAGCGCTGGGCAATCGAGAATGAGTGGCACTGGGTCTGTGATGTGCAACTTGGCGAGCACGCCCACCGCTATGCCGAACGCAACGGCGTCCAGGTTCTGGCCCTACTGCGTACCCTGGGCCTCCGCCTGCTGCAGACCAATGGCTTCCGCTCCATCAGGGCTGGATTGATGGCCGTGACCCACGACATCAACAGGATGCTGGGCTGGCGGGCTCCAGGCGCCGGAGAGGGATTAACGAGACTTTCAGTCGGCCCTGCTGTTGATGTAACCAGAGGTGGAAGCGGCCCAGATTGCAGCAAAACCAGAGACCTGAACTGATGGAAGTTCAGGAGGGTTGTTGATAGAGCTGTTCCAGGCGTTCTCGGTTGAGATCCACGTAGAGAACAGCTTCGCCATGTCTTGGTGCCTCCGGATGCCTGCTGGCTCGAGCCATAGGCGGGCTGTTGGTGGCTGCATACCCTTGGCGCATCAAGGAGAAGGCGCCACAGAGGATGGCTGCGAAGCAGATGGTGTAGACGAGAGAGAACAGCATGCTGCAAGGCAACGGAGATCTTTTCAAATCTTAATGTGAAGATCTGTTAACTGTGGCTAGAGCCTGGGCCGACTGGCTCCGGTCCAGGGTTTTGGTTTGGTACGGGGCCCTGTTCAGGTACTGGAGCGGCTGATCACGATCTTCTCCCTCTTGTCGCGGGATGACGCCGATGCTGGTGCTCGCAGTGGGTACTGGCCCGATGGGTTGGGCTCACGATTCAGTTCCTGAGTTTTTCCGCCAGATCTTTTCCTTTAAAATCTTGGCAGTGGGGTGGCAACGGCACCATGAACTCCTCGCCTCCCCAGAGCGCTTGGTGTATCCGTCCGTCGCCAATGGCAGCTGATCCGTTGACATATTTCCACTAGCGCTTTGTCTCCCTCCTGGTGGCCATGGGTATCGCTGATAGCTTTGAAGTTGTCAATGTCGAATATTTCAGCCACTGGCTGCCGTTGCTGGAGTTCCCTCCCGATCTCGTCGCGCCAGCTGCCCTGCCCTACCCAGCATGCCGATCGCGGCTCCGTCCCATCCTCCAGCCGGCTGAATTGATCGCGATCCAGGTGTCTCGTCCGTTCTTGTCGCGCAATTTCAGTTCCACCCGCCGATGGTCAATACCGCGCAGAGGGCCGCCAGAGTGTTGCGGTAGCTCGGTTGGTCTTCGGCATGGACGAGTGCTTCCAACTTTTGACCGATCAGCTTCCCTGGTCACCAACCTGTCAGCTCGATGAAACTGGTTGTTGTCGGTTAGGCCTGCGTCTAGCATTTCTGATGACATGGGCGGGGTTGATCGCCTCAATCTTCTCGGCCCATTTGGTATTCTCAGGTCCCTTTGCTCTGTCGCGCTGTTCACCGTGTTCCGGTTCCGCTCATCAGGGGAGGGGGGCCTGCTCGGATCAGGCCGTCTCAGCGGGCCGTGTACCGATGCCGTTAACTTTCTGTTTGTGCTTTATGGCAACTTGGGCGCTTTTCCGGCATGCTGAGCTTCAGCTCTACAGGCAGGCCTGGCATGTCCATCGTTCATCAGATCGAAAGCCCTGGCGCTGCCTCTACGGTTCATCAGGCTGGCGCAGCTGAGCTTGCGGTCGATGACGCTGAGCTGCAGCGGTGGATTCGGGTTGGCACTTCCACTGATCAGGACCCCGACCGTGCCGTGCAGGAAGCCCTCGCCCCTGTCCTGGCAGTGGGGATTCCTCGTCTGGCGGTCATTTTCTGCTCCCCCGCCCATGACCTGGCGGCGATTTCCCGCCGGGTCAAGCAAACGCTGGGCGATGCCGACGTGATCGGCTGCTCCACGGCCGGTGAGCTGGTGCGCAACCACGCACTTTCGGGTGGATTGCTGATCTGGGCCCTGGGCGGCGATGGCTTCGCTGTCACCACCGGTTTCGGCCAGGGCGACGCCCAGAGGGGGTTGCGGGATGCGGCTTTTGAGGCCGCTCAGTGCATTGAGCATCTTGAGCGCAAGCAGCACACGATTCTCTTCCTCCTGGCCGATGGCCTCTGCGGTGACCAGATGGAGGTGGTGCGGGGCGCCTACGACGCCTGCGGGGCTCAGGTGCCCCTGATGGGGGGCTGCGCCGGCGATGACATGGCTCTGCAGTCCACGCGCCAGATCCACGAGGGGGATCTGCTGACCAACGCCGTGGTGGCGGCGGCGATCACCTCGGATTCACCCATGGCGATCGGCATCGCTCACGGCTGGGAGCCGCTCAGTGAGCCGATGCTGGTCACCGGCAGCAGTGGCACCATCCTTGCCAGCCTCGATGATCGGCCAGCCCTAGACGTCTATTTGGATGCCTATGAAGCCCCCGAAGAGGTTCGAAATGATCCAAAGGCCTTCTTCTCTTTCGCCCATACCCGCCCTATCGGCATTGCTCGCCGTAACCGAATTGAAATTCGTTATGTTTATGGTGCCGACTATGAGAGGCGTACGCTGACTATTTTTGCTGAAGTTCCTCAAGGAGCGATGGCCTATCTGATGAAGGGAAGCTGCCATTCGGTGCTGGAGGCTACCGCTGATGTCTGTGCCTTGGCTGAGCAGTCCCTGCACGGGATGCCGGCTCGTGGTTTCATGCTGTTGGAATGTGTGGCTCGCAAATCCCTGCTTGAGCAGGCGGGTCTGCTGGATCAAAGTCTGTGCTTACCCACGGTCAAACCAGGTGTTTCTGTGGGTGGTTTCTACACCTACGGCGAGATTGCCCGTACGGAAGGATCCGGTGGTCTGCATAACCAAACAGTGGTGGCTCTGGCGCTTGCATGAGCTCGGCGCCGTGGTCACTCCATCTGCTGTCGGAGGTCTTGTCGGCCTTCACGGTTGAGAGCCCTACGGCTCTGCGGGATGTGGTGACCCGGGTCGGAGAGGCTGTCGATGCCGAGGTGATGGCCATCATTTTGGATGGTGACTTCGAGCTATGTAGTGGCTTGAGCCGGCAGGAGAAGCCGGCGCTGCTGGCCATTGCCACCACCGCTGCCACCGAGCTGATTCTGGACAGTGGGCTGCTGCATCTTTATTGGGCACCGTTGAACGCCCGCGAGCTGTTGGTGGTCGGACGCTTCCGTGAAGGCTTTGATTTGGAGGAGCGGGCCTTGCTGCGGGGGATGGGTCGCTGCATTCAGCTCAGCACCAAGGTGCTGGCGGCGGTGAAGGCCGAACAGGAGGCCCTGCGGGCTGAACAGGTGGCCAAGGAGCGGGCCATGCGCGAGGCCACCTGCGATCACCTGACCGGATTGCCCAACCGGCGCCTGATCCTGGCCCATCTGGCGGAGCGGCTGGTCGCCCCCGCTGTGTCCGGTCGCCATACAGCGTTGTTGTTCATTGATCTCGATCGTTTCAAACAGATCAACGATCTGCACGGCCATCCGGCCGGTGACGAGGTGCTGCGTCAGGTGGGCCAACGGCTGAGTGCCCTGGTGCGGGAAGGGGATCTGGTCGGTCGCATCTCCGGCGATGAGTTCGTGGTGGTGGCCGAGGTGCGAGAGCAGGCTGATGCCCTGGCCCTCGCTGGCCGCATCCTTGAGCAGCTTCATTTGCCTTTGCAGGTGCAGGGACGAGGTCTGCCGTCTTCTGGTTCGATCGGTATCGCCTTGGCGGAGGCCGGCGATGACCCGGAAACCTTGCTTGCCAATGCTGATCTGGCGATGTATAGCGTCAAGCAGCATGGATTGGGGGGCTTCGCCTGTTTTGATGCCAGCCTGCGCGAACGCTTGCAGGAACGGGCCACCATCGAGGAGGAATTACGCGCTGGCCTGGCGGCGGGCCAGATCAGGGCCTGGTTTCAGCCGATCCTCTCGGCTGTTCATGGCACCGTGGTGGGTTTCGAAGCCCTGGCCCGTTGGCAGCATCCGCAGCGGGGGATGCTGCTCCCGGAGCTATTCATTACTATCGCGGAGGAGGCGGGCCTGCTGCGGGAACTCGATGCTGCCGTTCTCAAGGATGCCTGCCTGCAGCTCGGTCGCTGGAGTGGGGCCCGAGATGGCCTGCTCCCGCGCCTGTCGGTGAATATCTCGGCCACCAGTCTGGCGGATCCCTTGCTGTTCATGCGTATCCGCGACGTGCTGGCCAGTTCGGGGTTTCCTGGTGATCAGTTGTTTTTGGAGATTACTGAAACCACACTGGTGGAAGATGTAGCCTCTGCTTTCACTAATATCGCCGAAATCAAGAGCCTTGGTATTCGGCTGGCGGTTGATGACTTTGGTACGGGCTATTCCTCCCTTCGCTATTTGAGGCGATTCCCGGTGGGCATCCTCAAGATTGACCGTAGCTTTGTCGATGGGCTGGGCCATGACCTGGAGGACGAGGTGATCGTGGAAACCGTGATTCGTATGGCTTGTTCGTTGGGGATTGAGGTGGTGGCCGAGGGGGTGGAGACGCTCAAGCAGGAGCAAATCCTGAGGCGGCTTGGTTGTCACTATCTGCAGGGATTTTTATATGGCAGCCCGGCGGATGCTGTCATCAGCTCCGAGCTGTATGCTTCATCCGTCTCTGGCATGTTGGGTGTGAGTTTGCAGGTCACATGAGTCTGGCTTTTGTTGTGATTTGCTCGGCAAACCTTGCTGGCAATGGTTCTGCTGAGCGATTTGCCTCAGGACTGTTGTTGTTAAGAAGAATGATTCAGCCACATTGGAGTGCAGCTGGAAAGGCTGGCTTCTCCCGCAGTTGTTTCAGGAGGTTTGATGCTGTCCTTTCTGGTGTTGTGCCTGGCTGGCGATATAAGATCTTGCCGGACAATCCTGGCAAATCTGGCTGAGCATTTGATCCTTTGAGAGGTTTGAATGCAGCCGATGCAGGTGCGAGGCGCAGGCGCGCTTGACGGGCTGGCCCGAGTTCTTCACCGCCAGTTCGATCAGGGAAGGATCGAGCGGGGGCGTGGCGCTTTGGTAGGTGCCGCCTGGCCACATGGGTTCATGATTGGTTGTCATGGAGTTCTCTGCAGTGTTGATGGAGTTGGCTTTGATCGCTGTGGTCAGCCTTGATGGCTCAGCTTGTTGTCTGAGCTGGTCGACTTGGAATGATCACTCGGTGCTGCTTCCAAGGCTGTATCCCTTTTTCTTGTCTGCATTGGGGCTTGATTTCTGGTTTTTCTGAGCTCTACTCGTAGGTATTATTACTGACTCTGTCTGGCTGTCATTGCCACAGAATGGCGGAGGCATGGCCTTGAATTGATTCTTGCTTCACGGAAAGCAAGCCGATTGCAAGAATTGGTGTTTTGGGGTGAATCAGCAGTTGGTTTGCGCCAAAAAAACCGTGTCCCCTCCCAATCCTGCTCCTTCCCAATTGGGAAGGGTGTGGTTCGGAATGGCTCCGCCGTTCCGAGTGCGCTGTCAGAATGCAGGGGCGAAAGGCGTTGGCTGGCTAGTCGATTTGTCTTGCGTGGATCCCGTTGCCGATGCCGATTCCATGAAGCTCCTGGCCATTCTCCTCGCCGCGGCGGCTGCCCTGGCGCTCAGCCCCGGCCGAGCCAGTGCCGTGACCGTGGACGAGGCCTGTGCCCGTTTCGCCTCCAAGCTGCAAGTGGCCGTTGCTGCCGGCAACAGCGCTGAGGCCCAGACGATTTACAGCGAAGGCAGCCAGCTGATCGCCAGCCATTTCAGTGGCGCCACCTGTCCGAATGTGAAAGCCCCATGACCTCGCCCAGATTCCGGTTTCGCCTTGTTCCTGCAGGGTTGGCTCTGTTCTGCCTGCCTCTGTTGCCCCAAGTGGTTGAAGCCCGCCCCAACCCCGGCGGTGTCGGCGGTCCCGCCTCCGGCCTCGGTGTCCGTCCCGGTGCCGGGGTGGGCCGGCCTGGGGTTGGCTACGGCGGCGTCGGTGGCCCTTATTCCGGTGCTGGCGTGCGTCCGGGGGCCGGCTGGGGTGCACCTGGTCCTGGCTTGACCAGGGCTCCGGTGGCGGCCTATGGCGCTGCCGCTTATCACCCTGCCTGGAATGGCGGCGGCTATTGGGCTGCCCGTCCCTGGAGCTATGGCTGGTACGGCGCCACCCCAGTGGTCTGGGCCGCTGCGGCCGGTGTTGCCGGTACGGCGGCAATCACGGCGGCAGTGAATGCCTCGGCGGCCGCATCGTCGGTGGTGATCGTGGTTCCCGGCACCGCCTACCAGCTCAACTACGCCGCCGTGGTTGGCCTGCCGAATAGTCGAGTGCGCTTCACCTACATCAATGCCGGGCTGGCGGTCAGTGCCACCGGTGATTGCCAGATGGGCTTGCTGGATGGCCTGGCAGCCATCGGTGTTCGTGCCCAGCTGCTCAATGCGGCCTGCACCGTGGCCTACGGCCCAGGCGTTTGAACGTTCTCCTCGGCTCATGTTGAGGGAACGCTTTCAGCAGTCGCTGCAGGCCCTGCGCCAACTGGGCAACCTGGCGGCGGTGGGCCGCAGCGGTGGCTCCCTGGACAAGGTGGCCGACTTGGTGGACAGCTTTCTGGGCACCCCCCAGATGGAGCAGTGCCTGGCCCGTTTTCGCGCCCTGCCTGGCGGCGCGGCGATGTTGGATGAGCGCTACCCGCCGCTGCAGCCTGATCTGGAGCGGCTGGCCCAGATGCCTCCCGGCAGCCTGGGCCACAGCTACGCCACCTTGATCCGGCGCTTCAACTACGACGCTGAGTTCTTCCGCCCGCGGCCTGTCGACACTGAAGAGCGCTGGCTGACCCAGCGAATCGCCACCACCCACGACATTCACCATGTGGTGAGCGGTTTCGGCACCACGGAGGAGGGCGAAAATGGCGTGTTGGCGATCACATCCACCCAGGTCGGCTTCCCCGCTTATGTGTCCCTGAACCATGCGGCCCAGCTGGCGATCTACCGGTTCCAGCTGCCGCGTTACCCGCAGATGAGCCGGGCCATCAACCATGGCACCAGCATCGGTTTCAGTGCCGTCGCCCTGTGCACGGCACGCTGGGAGGAGGGCTGGGAGTGGCCCGTGCAGGACTGGCGTCAGCGGTTGGGTTTGGTCAATCCCGCCGATCATGAGAGCTATGGGTTGGTGCTCTGATCAGCGCGGCGGCCATGATCAGCTCAGGACCGGATCGCGGTGCTGCCAGCCACGCGCCCTATCCAGCCTCAACTTGTTGTCCCCTGACCGAGCCTTTGATCCCATGACGACGACGATCCATGCCCTTCCCAGCGGATTGATCCAGGGCCTCTCTCGGCGTTCTGTCGCCGCCGGTGCCTCGGGACTGGCGCTGTTGCTGGGCGCCTGCCTGCTCCCCGCCCCAAGTCAGGCCGGGCCGGTTGTGCGGCGCTATCAGGAACGCAAGGCCTGTGAAACCTTCGCCGGCAAACTCCAGGCAGCCAGTGCCAATCCGGCGATGGCCCAGCAGATTTATCAGCAGGGAGTTTTGGCGCTGGTGGCCAAGTTCGGCGAGAACCCCTGCAGCGATATCCCGCCGCCGGTAGCCGCTGCCGCCGGTGCACCGGTGGTGGCTCCGGTTCAGACTCCGCCGGCCGCCGCCGCCGCCGCAGCAGTCGCCCCCGCCGCCAAGCCCAGCGCTGAGCAGCAGCAGGCTTGCACCACCTTCGCCAGCAAGCTCAGCGCCGCGGCCGCTAGCAGTGCGGCCCAGGCCAAGCAGGTTTACGCCATGGGCACCGAGAAGCTGATCGGCATGTTCGGCCCCAATCCCTGCCCTGCAGTGAAACCACCGAACTGAGCCGTCCTTGTTCTGGGCGCACGGCCTGATCTGGCCCCGGCTGCTCCATGGCGGGCAGCCGCTTCAGTGTGCCCCTGCCAGCAGGGCATCGAGCATCGGGTAACGCTCGGCGATGGCATCGCCGCTGAACCGCGCCACCCAGCCTTCGGTGTTGTTGAAGAAGCGCAGAGCGCAGAAGCTGGGCTCCGGACCCATGTCGAACCAGTGGCGCGTGCCGGCCGGCACGCGGATCCAGTCGTTGCGCTCGCAGATCAGCTGCAGCACCTCCTGGCCCAGGTGCAGGCAGAACAGGCCGCGGCCCTCCACAAAGAAACGCACCTCATCTTCAGCGTGGGTGTGCTCGGCCAGGAACTTCTGGCGCAGGGCCGCTCGATCGGGATGGTCTGGGCCCAGGCGGATCGCATCGACCGTGCCATAACCGCCATCGGCCTGGACCCGGGCGATGTCGGCGGCGTAGGCGGCCAGGATCGCCGCGCTGTCGGCGTCGGCCGCCAGCACGGCCCGGGCGGGCCAACGCTCGAAACCGATGCCGCGAGCGGCCAGTTCCCGTTGAATCAGTTCGGCGTCCTGGCTGATCAGCTGGGGGGAAGCGGCGTTGTCGGTATAGATGGCGAGCAGACTCATCGATTCAAGCTCCGTACGGATCGCGGCAGCCTAGAAACAGTGCTCCAGGTCGACCGCCCTCCAGGGTGCTTCCTCCCCTGACCCTGCCGCCCTCCTTTCCTGCCCATTCCCTGGCACCTGGCCTGATCCTGCTGGGGGTAGGCCCCGGCGATCCCGAGCTGCTCACCGTGGCGGCCGTGCGGGCCATTGCCGCGGCTGACGTGGTGGCCTATCCGGTGGCGCGTGAGGGCGCGGCTGGCATGGCTGCCACGATCGCCGCCCCCTGGATCCGGCCCGAGCAGAGCCTGTTGCCGCTGCTGTTCCCGATGGTGGCCGAGGCCGAACCCCGCCGCCTGGCCTGGCTGGCCGCCGCCGATCGGCTCGCCGCCGAGGTGGCCGCCGGCCGGGTCGTGGTGCTGCTCTGCGAGGGGGATGTGTCCCTGTTTGCCACTGGCAGCTACGTGCTGCTGGCCCTGAAGCAGCGCCATCCCAGCTGCCCTGTGCGGCTGCTGCCGGGCATCAGTGCCGTGGCCGCCGCCGCCGCCGCCGGGGCCTTCCCCCTGGCGATGCAGCAGGAGGGGCTGTTGATCCGGCCCACGCCTGAAAGCCCCGAGGCCCTGGAGGCACTGCTGGCCCTGGCGGCGAGGGAGCAGTGGCTGCTGGGCCTGCTCAAGCTCGGCCATCGCTGGGCCTGGGTGCGGCCGATCCTGGAGGCTCGGGGCCTGCTGGATCAGGCCCTGTTCGCCCAGCGGGTGGGCTGGCCCGATCAGCTGCTGGGGCCCGCCGCCACGGTGGCGGCCGAGGAGCAGCCCTACTTCTCGCTGCTGCTGGTGCGGCAGGGGTGGCCCGCGGTGCTTCCATGACCACTGCCGCCCGCTGAGCCATGGATCCGATCGATGCGATGGCACCGCTCGACTGGCTGGCCCTGCTGCATCCGGTGCTGATGATCC
>CALPNT020000042.1 GCA_943325005.2 Bifidobacterium breve
ACCCAGGGTGCTGCGATCCTCTTCGCCGCGGGCATGGGCATCGAGGGAGGCGCAGGGAGCACTCTGGGACATCAGTTCCTCCAGCTCCTCCGGCGCCATCCCCAGGGCATGGGAGAGCTCGAGCCGGTTGGGCTGGCGCCCCAGCCGATGGGACAGCTCCCGGGTGATGCGCCGCATCTTGGAGAGCTTTTCGCTGATATGAATCGGCAGGCGAATCGTGCGGGCGCTGTTGTCGATGGCCCGAGTCATCCCCTGACGAATCCACCAGTAGGCGTAGGTGGAGAATTTATATCCCATGGCCGGATCGAATTTATCGACGGCACGCTCGAGGCCGATGGCCCCTTCCTGCACCAGATCAAGCAGCTCCAGGCCCTGATTCTGATATTTCTTCGCCACGCTCACCACGAGGCGGAGATTGGCCGCCATCATCCGATCACGGGCCCGCTGCCCCATACGCAAGTGGCGCAATTGCTTGGCGGTGTAACCCTCGCCGACGTCCTGGGTCAGGCGCTTGGCGGCCTGGACGTGGTGAGCGAGTTCAATCTCTTCGGCGGGGGTGAGCAGCGGCACTCGGCCGATGGTGCTCAGGTACCAGCCGATCGAATCGGCACTGAGGCGACCCGTGGCCCGCTGGCTGGCGGCGCGCGCGGCAACGGCCTTGGTTTTGAGCCCTCCCTTGCCGGCTGGCAATTTTGCGGCAGACTTAGTGTTGCTTGCAGCACTTACGATGCAGTCAACAGGATCTGAAGACAAAGGGTCCAAAAGGCCTGGATGAGTTGTAGTGGTGACTGCGTAGCTCTCGCTGACACTGATGCCATCGGCATGCAGCGCATCGGGAGCGGAATGCAGAGGTGTCCCCATCACCCCAGGCCTCCGAAATGAATTTGGGCGGAATATAGCACCACAGCAGCAAAACTGTCGTTTGTAAACCGAAGGTTTTCTATAGGCACTTTCTCAAAGTTTGATTACTTGTGCTGTTCGCTACATCAGTCGCGCCGGCGCTCAGTTAGGCAAGCTGCCGCGCCAGCGCTCCATCAGCGTGGCCTGCACCCGCCGCGGCTCGCCTTCGGGCTGGCGCTGGCCGAAATGACCATCGCTGTGCATGTGCCAGGCGCCGCTGTCCTCCAGGTAAAGCTGGATCAGGCGCTCGAGCTGGCTGCGCAGCTGCGGGTCTTCGATCGGCGCGATCGCTTCGACGCGGCGATCCAGGTTGCGGGGCATCCAGTCGGCGCTGCCGATGAACAGCTCGCTGTCGCCGCCATTACCGAACCAGAACAGGCGGGAGTGCTCCAGAAAGCGCCCGATCACGCTGGTGACGCTGATTGTCTCACTGACACCAGGCACGCCCGGTCGCAGCGAGCACATGCCGCGGATCACCAGTTCAATACGCACGCCGGCCTGGGAGGCCTCATAGAGCAGGGCGATGATCGCCGGATCCACCAAGGCATTCATCTTGCCGCGGATATGGCCGCCGCGGCCGCAGCGGGCATGGTCGATCTCACGGCGGATCAGGCTCTCCATGCCCTTGCGCAGGGTGACAGGGGCCACCAGCAGCTTGCGGAAGCTCTGTTGCTTGGAGAAACCCGTGAGGTAGTTGAACAGTTCCACCCCGTCCTGGCCGAAGTCATCGCGCACCGTGAGCAGACCGATATCGGTGTAGAGACTTGAGGTTTTGGAGTTATAGTTACCGGTGCCGATGTGCATGTAGCTGCGCAGTCGCTCCTTCTCCCGCCGCACCACCAGCGTCACCTTGGTGTGGGTTTTGAGGCCGATCACGCCATACACCACATGCACACCGGCATGTTCCAGTTGACGGGCCCACTGGATGTTGTTGTCTTCGTCGAAGCGGGCCTTGAGTTCCACCAGGGCCATCACCTGCTTGCCATTCTCGGCGGCACGGATCAGGGCCGCCACCACCGGTGAATCCTTGGAGGTGCGATAGAGGGTCATCTTGATCGCCAGCACCAGAGGGTCCTCCGCCGCCTGGTGCAGGAATTCCTCCACCGAGGTGGCGAACAGGTCGTAGGGGTGATGCAGCAGCACATCGCCATGGCGGATCACCCGGAAGATGCTCTCGAAGTCCTCCTGCTTGATCGTGCCATCGGCCAGGCGGCTGCGCTGGGCCCGGGCCAGTCGCGGCACCGTGCGGCCCTGGTACGGGGCGTCGCGCAGCTGGGGCAAGGGGATGCCCATGAGGTTCATCAGGTCATCGAGCCCGAGTGGGCCATTGATGCGGTACAGATCCTCCACATCCACATCCGTGCCTTCCATCAGCACCTGGACAATCTCGTCGGGCATCTCATCGGCCACCTCGAGGCGCACCACCTCACCGCCCATGCGGCGCTTGCGCAGGCCCTCCTGCAGGGCCTCCATCAGGTCATCGGCCTCGAGATCGCGCAATTCCAGATCAGCGTCGCGGGTGACCCGGAAGAAGTAATGCCCCTCCACCGTCATACCGGGGAAGAGCAATTGCAGGTTGAAGGCCACCAGCTGTTCCAGCGGCACGGCGGTGAAGCAGGGCGTCGGGATGCGGGCGCAGAGCTCGGTGGGAATCTGCACAAAGCGCGGCAGAATCTTCTGGGGTACCTTCACCCGGGCAAATTGCTGCTGGCCCGTGTCCGGGTCGCGGATCAGGGCCGCCACATTGAGGCTGAGATTGCTCATGAACGGGAAGGGGTGGGCCGGATCCACCGCCAACGGCGTCAACACCGGGAAGATCGAGCGCTGGAAGTAGTCATCAGCCCAGGCTTTCTGCGACTCGTTGAGCCGCAGATAATCGATCAGCTGGACCCCGTGCTCAGCCAAGTGCGTCTTGAGGGAATAGCGATAGTGCTGCTGCTGCAGCTCCAGCAAGGGCCGCAACTTGGCGTGAATGGCCTGCAGTTGCTCCTGGGGAGTGAGGCCATCATCGCTGCGGGTGGCGACACCGGCCTCCAGCTGGGCCTTGAGGGAGGCCACCCTCACCATAAAGAATTCGTCGAGGTTGTTACTAAAAATAGCGCTGAACTTCGCCTGCTCCAGCAGCGGCGTGTGCTCATCCAGCGCCTGGGCCAGCACCCGATGGTTGAAGTCGATCCAGCTCAGCTCACGGTTGATGTACAGCTCGGGAGCAACGACCGGTTGCGTCATGGTGCTCCAGGCTCAGGCCACGCAGGAGCTCGAACGTAGCAATCTCAGCGGCCGGACCCATGTATCGACGGCCGTTGACCGGGCAGACCACCCGCCACCAGCAACGCCACCCCCAGCATCAAGGCGATGCCCAGCCAGAACGGCGCCTGCTGGTTCAGATTCACGTAGGCCAGGCCGGCCAGCGGCGGGCCGAGGAAACTGCCCAGGCTCTGCAGGCCCTGGAGGCTGCCGAGGGCGGCTCCCTGGCCGCTGTCATCGAGGCGGCGGGAGACGAGGCTGCGCAGGCACGGGGTGATCAGGCCGGTGCCACTGGCCAGGATCGCCACCGCCGGAAACACCACCGCCACGGCTTGATCGACCGGAGCCAGCGGGATCATCAGACAGCCCACCACCACCAGGCCCACTCCGGCCAGGCTGAGCCGCCATTCACCGAAGCGCTTCACCAGCGGTCCGATCAGAACGCCCTGCACCACGGTGGCCACCACCCCCACCACCACGAAGGCGGCAGCCGAAATCCCCGGACCCCAGCCGAAATTCTGCTTGAAATACACCACCAGTACGGCGGTGAAGCCACTGAAGGCCAGAAAGAACAGAAAGAACGCCAGGCACAGGCGCCGCACCTGGGGATTGCGGAACACCCGCGCCAGCTGGCTGAAGGGTTGCAGCTCCCGTTTGCGCGGCAGGGCCCGGCGGGCCTCCACCGGGTGCGTTTCCGGCAGCAGGGTGAGCACCACCACCAAATTCAGCACGGCGAAGCCCAGGGCCACCAGCACCGGCAGGCTGAACGAGATCCCCGCCAGCAGGCCACCGAGGGCCGGTCCGAGGATGAAGCCGAGGCCGAAGGCCACCCCGATCAGCCCGAAGGCCCGGGCCCGCTGCTCCGGCGGTGAGATATCCGCCAGCACGGCGCCGGCCGTGGCCGCCGTGCCACCGCTGACTCCGTCAATCAGACGGGCCACGAACAGCAGGGCCAACGGCAGACCTGCGGCCGTGGCGCCAGGCCAGAGCTGCTGCCAGGGCAGGCTGATGGTGAGGGCGAACAGGGCCAGCCCCAGCACCGATCCCGCCACGCAGACCGTGATCACCGGCTTGCGGCCGAAGCGGTCGCTCATGGCGCCGATCAAGGGGGTGACGGCGAACTGGGCCAGGGCGTAGCACCCCCCCAGCAGGCCGACGGTCAGACCGAGGTTGCGGTCGTCGCGGGTGAAGCTGGCCAACAGAAACGGCAGCAGCGGAAAGACGATGCTTTCGCCCAGGCGATCGTTGAGCAGGGTGAGAAAGGCGCTCAGCAGCGTCGAGGGGCGCGTGAGTCGCATCGGCCATCCACGGTGAAGGTCACCCTCCCATGGACGGGGCCGAGCGGTGTCGTTTCGCCGCCGCCGCTTGGCTTTGCCGGCACAGGCTCCGACCAAGATCCTGCCTGGCCTTCCCATCGAGCTCAAGCCCACCGCGCCGCGATCACCGCTGCTGGTGACGGCTGCAGGCGCCGCGCCGAACCCTGAGAATGGGCGACCATGGCTGCACGCTGTCCTATCGCCAGCCCCTTGATCGGCCCCCTGCCGCGGCCTCTCTGGATCCCCGCCACCGGTCTGGCGCTGGTGCTGTTCCTGGTGGCCCATCTCTCCGGCCTGGCCCTGGCCCTGGTGAATCCGGTGGCCTTCGAGCAGCTGGCCGTCTGGTTGCACCGCCAGGTGTGGCTGGCGCCGCTGGAGCTGGCCCTGGCCGCGGCGTTGTTGGCCCATCCGCTGCTGGCCCTGGCCAAGCTGATCACGGCCAGCCGCCGCCGCCCTGGGGCCGCGGGTCCACTGGTCAGTCGCCGCGGCCAGGGTGCCGAGGCCGTGGCGGCCTGGAGTGCCCGGCTGCTGCCCGCCAGCGGCGGCCTGCTGCTGCTGTTCCTGGCGGTGCATCTGGTCCAACTGCGCTGGGTTCGGCCGGCGGCGGGCCAGGAGCTGGCCAGCCTGCTGGCGGTGCTGGCCTCGCCCTGGTCGCTGCTGCTCTACGTGAGCGCGGGCCTGGCCCTGGCCCTGCATCTGTTCCATGGCCATGAAAGCGCCCACCGCAGCCTCGGGCTGCTCGACCGCAGCAATGGCGGCCGCATCCGCGCCAGTGGGCGAGGCCTGGCCCTGCTGCTGGGGGCTGGCTTCGCCTTGTTACCCGTGCTGCTGCTGGTCGGACCTGGCTTGGGCGGGGCCGGCCGATGACGACGACGATGCCCCGCTTGGATCCGCGCCTGCCCACTGGGCCCCTGAACAGCGCCTGGCAGCGCACCCGCGAGGGCTTGCCGCTGATCAGCCCCGCCAACAAACGGCGGCTGCGGGTGCTGGTGGTGGGCACCGGTCTGGCTGGTTCCTCGGCCGCCGCCACCCTGGCGGAACAGGGTTATCAGGTGCAGGTGCTCACTTATCACGACAGCCCGCGGCGGGCCCATTCGGTGGCGGCCCAGGGGGGCATCAATGCCGCCAGGAACTACGCCGGCGATGGCGACAGTGTGGAGCGCCTGTTCCGGGACACGGTGCGTGGCGGCGACTTCCGCGCCCGCGAGGCGGGCTGCCATCGGCTCGCCGAGATCAGCGGCGCGATCATCGACCAGTGCGTGGCCCAGGGGGTGCCGTTCGCGCGCGAGTACGGCGGCCTGCTGGCCCAGCGCAACTTCGGTGGCGCCCTGGTGAGCCGCACCTTCTATGCCCGCGGCCAGACCGGCCAGCAGCTGCTCTATGGCGCCATGCAGGCGCTGCTGCGGCAGGTGGAGGCCGGACGGGTGGAGCTGTTCACGCGTCGCGAGATGCTGGAGCTGATCACCGTGGAAGGGGTGGCCCGGGGGGTGGTCTGCCGCCACCGGCTCAGCGGTGAACTGGAAACCTTTCTCGCCGATGCGGTGGTGCTGGCGACGGGAGGCTATTCCAATGTCTTCCATCGCTCCACCAATGCGGTGCAGAGCAATGCCTCGGCGATCTGGCGCGCCCATGGCCACGGCGCCCTGTTCGCCAATCCCTGCTTCACCCAGATCCATCCCACCTGCATTCCCAGCGGTGATGGCGACCAGAGCAAGCTGACGCTGATGAGTGAAAGCCTGCGCAACGATGGCCGCCTCTGGCTGCCGCTGCAAGCCGGTGATCAGCGCGATCCCAAGACCATTCCCGAGGCTGAACGCGACTACTTCCTGGAGCGCCAATACCCCACCTACGGCAACATGGTGCCCCGCGATGTCGCCTCACGCCGGGCCCGCGAGCTCTGCCTGGCCGGCCATGGCGTCGGTCCGGGCGGCCGCTCCGTCTATCTCGATCTGGCCGAAGCGATCGCCCGCGATGGCAAAGGAGCGATCGAGAGCCGCTACGGCAACTTGCTGGAGATGTATGCCCGCATCAGCGGCGAGGATCCCACCGCCACACCGATGCGCATCTATCCGGCGCCCCACTACACGATGGGCGGCCTGTGGGTGGACTACCACCTGATGAGCACGATTCCCGGCCTGTTCGTGCTCGGCGAGGCCAACTTCTCCGAACACGGTGCCAACCGGCTCGGCGCCAGTGCCCTGATGCAGGGCCTGGCCGATGGCTACTTCATCGCACCGGCGACGATCACCGCCTGGCTGGCGGGCCAGCCCCACCCTGCCGTCCCCCTCGACCATCCCGCCTGCCGCGAGGCCCGGGCGGCGGCGGCCGCACGCATCGCCGCGCTGCTGGTGCCGGCCGGCGATGGACCGGCTGGTCCGGGGACTGGTGGGGCCGGCCGCCGGCCGGTGGAGGCCTATCACCAGCAGCTGGGGCAGTTGATGATCGAGGCCTGCGGCATCAGCCGCCAGGGCGACCGGCTCCGGGCTGCGCTGCTGGAGCTGGAAGCCCTGCGCGGGCGCTGCGGCGAGGAGCTGCGGGTGGTCGATCACGGCACGCCCAACAATCCCGAACTGGAAAAAGCCCTGCGCCTACAGGATTTCCTTGGCCTGGCCGAGCTGATGTTGCGCGATGCCCTGGCCCGGGAGGAATCCTGTGGCGCCCATTTCCGCGAGGAGCATCAGAGTGCCGATGGGGAGGCCCGCCGCGACGACGCCAACTTCGCCCATATCGCCGCCTGGGAACACCGGCCCGGTGCCGAACCCCGACGCCACAGCGAACCGCTCAGCTACACCGCCATCCCGTTCAGCCAGCGCAATTACCGATGAGCGTTCCAGCGGCCGCCACCATCTGCCTGAACCTGCGCATCTGGCGCCAGGCCACAGCGGACGCCGCCGGGGGATTCGCGCCCTACCGGCTGGAGCACGTGTCAACGGATCTGTCGTTGCTCGAGGCCCTCGATCACCTCAATGGTCAGTTGATCGCCGCCGGCGAGCGGCCGGTGGGGTTCGAGCACGATTGCCGCGAGGGCATCTGCGGCTCCTGTGGCTTTCTGGTCAACGGCCAGGCCCATGGCCCCCAGGCCGCCACCACCGTCTGCCAGCTCTATCTGCGCCAGTTCGAGGACGGCGCCACCCTGGTGCTGGAACCCTTCCGGGCCCGCGCCTTTCCGTTGCTGCAGGATCTGAGCGTCGATCGCTCAGCTCTGGACCGCATCCTGATGGCGGGCGGTTACTGCTCGGTCAACACCGGCAGCGCCCCGGAGGCCAACGCCATCCTGATCGGCCGCGACCAGGCCACCAGCGCCTTCGACACCGCCAGCTGCATCGGCTGCGGCGCCTGTGTGGCCAGTTGCCCCAATGCCTCGGCCAGCCTGTTCGTGGCGGCCAAGCTGGCCCATCTCGGCCAGTTGCCCCAGGGCCAGCCGGAGCGGGCCCGGCGGACGGTGGCCTTGCAGCAGCGAATGGTGGCGGAGGGCTTCGGCAGCTGCAGCAACCAGCTCGAGTGTGAGGCGGTGTGCCCCAAGCAGATCTCCGCCGACTGGATCAGCTGGATGCGGCGTGAAGGCTGGCGCTGAACCCATTCAGCGGCGGGGCCGTTCCGGCGCCAGCCCCGCCTGCTGGCGCCATTGGCGCACCACCGCCTCCACCGGCCGCTTCTGAAGATCCACCTGGGCATTGAGCCCCTGCATCGTCGCGGCGTTCAATCGGCCCGTCAGTCGTTCCACCGCCGCCACCAGCTGCGGATGGCGCTGCAGGATGGCGCTGCGGAACACCGGCACGGCGTCGTAGGGCGGGAAATAGCCGCGGTCATCGCGCAGCACCTGCAGCTTCAGGGTCGGGATCAGGCCGTTGGTGGTGTCGCCGGCGATCAGGTCCACCTGGCCCTCAGCCAGGGCGCGGTAGGTGAGGCCCAGATCCATGCTCTGGGGCGGCGCCGCGAAGCGCAGGCCATAGCGCTGGGCCAGGCCGGCGTAGCCATCGGCCCGATTGAGAAACTCATAGCCGAAGCCGGCACGCCAGCCCGAGGTGTGGGCCGCGGCGTCACTGATCGTCTGCAGCTTGAGGCGCTGGGCCTCGGCCTGGCGCACCAGGATCGCGAAGCTGTTTTCAAAGCCCAGCGAAGGGAACACCTGCAGCCCGAACTGGCGGCCGTAGGCCAGACGGGTGTTCTGCCAGATCTGCTGGGCGGCCCCGGGCCCCGGCAGCGGTGGCGGCTGCTTGAGGATCGCCGTCCAGGCTGTGCCGGTGTACTCCACGTAGCCATCCAGCCGACCATGGCGCAGGCTGTCGTGCAGCAAGCCCGTGCCGCCAAGACCGAAGCGGCGCTGCACCTTCAGACTCGTGTCGCTTTCAATCTGCTGGGCCAGCAGTTCGCCGAGGATCAGCTGCTCAGTGAAATTCTTCGAGCCGATCCGCACGGTGTCGCCGGGCTGAAGGTTCGCCAGCACCAGGCCGAACACAGCAGCGAGGCTCAGGGCAGCCAAGCCGGCCTTGAGCCAGCGGCCGGGGCGCGGCCCGTCACCGCCGAGCCGGCTGGAGGGCCGGGAGAGGCGGCGCTCCAGGCCCCCCAGGCCGGCATCAGCCGCCAGGGCAATGGCCGCCGCCGGCAGCGCACCGGCCAGGATCTGGCCGTTGTCCACCGTGGCGATGCCGCGGAAGATGAACACGCCGAGGCCACCGGCGCCGATGGCGGCGGCAATGGTGGCGACGCCGACACTGATCACGGCGGCCACCCGCAGGCCGGCCATCGCCACCGGCAGGGCCAGCGGCGCTTCGATGTGGCGCAGCACCTGGGCCTCGGTGAGCCCCAGGGCCTGGCCCGCCTGCTTCAGCCCGGCCGGCACCTGGGCCAGGCCGGTGAGGAAACCGCGCAGCAAGGGCAGCAGCGCATACAAGGTGAGCGCCACCACCGCCGGCGGCGTGCCGATGCCGCCGAGCAGGGGCACCGTCAGCAGCAGGCCGAAGATCGCCAGGCTGGGGATGGTCTGCACCGCATTGGCCAGGGTCAGCACCGGTGCGGCCCAACGGGGCCAGCGATGGAGGGCCAGGCTGAGCGGCAAGGCGATCAGCACCGCCAGAGCGATGGCGATCGCCACCAGCAGCAGATGCTCGCCGCTGCGCTGCAGGATTTCGATCGCCAGGCTCATGGGGGTTCCCCGGACAGCGTCGTCAATGGCATGGACGTCGGTGCCATTCAAAGAGGTGGCCGGGCGGTCGGGAGCGACAGCAGCCCGCTGGCCAGGGTCAGACCTGCCGCCGGGGCCCATTCCGGTGGGGCCATGGCAGCTGATTGAGCAACCTTGTTCTGATCGCACTCCCAGCCGCTCGGCCCGTCGCTGGAGCAGCTCAGATCCACCCGCTTTTGCCATGGAGGGAGTTGCCCACGTCGCCGACTCCGGCGCCCCGGATGGGCGGGCCGTGGCCGATGCCAGCCCGCCGCAACCGGGGAGCCGCTGGGTGTTGGTGGGTCGTGCGGCGCCCGCGGCGCCGTAGCCCGAGGGAGCCCTGCGGCAGGGCGCCGATCTGCTGCTGAAGATTCCAGCCGCGCTGGGTAGTCTCGAGGCGGGCACGGAACTGGGGGCGCAGTTGCTGCGGTTTGAGGGTGTTCTGAGGGGCGCGCGCAAGAGCCCTACCGGAGCCTCCAGATGACCATCGGCCGGGCCAGTGGTCAGGCGGCCAGCTATCTGTGTTAACTATGCACTCCTTTTATGTGACCATGACAGCCAGACAGGTTCTGTCGGCGTTTGCTGTGGCGGCCTTGACGCTCTCTGTCATCGCGGGGCCTGAGCTGCCTCGTCGCGCATTCGCGCAGGCGTTACCACAACAGCCACAGCCGATGTGGGTGTCGGTCAGGCGCTATGAGGGCGTTCCGGATCCCAAGAAGGCAGGGCAGGTGGTCAGGGACACCTGGATTCCGATCATTTCGAAGATTCCTGGATTCATGGCCTATTACTGGGTTGATGCTGGCAATGGGGTGATGGTATCCACCAGTGTCTTCAAAACCAAAGAGGGACAGGAAGCCTCCAACGCGAAAGTGAAGCAGTGGAGGATGGGCAATCCAGCCGCGAACGCTGTGCTGCCCAACCCGCCACAGATCACAGCAGGCGAGGTCTTGGCTGCCGAAGTCCAATAATCCCGCAGGATGCTGACCAGACCTCTGTGGGGCGTCAGGCCCCCAGAGAAGGCCTTGATGCTGCTGGACGCTGTAGGGACTCCTGAAAAAGCCACAACCTCTTTGCTGTAACGGCTTTGGGCAACCGGCAGGCGTTCAACTGGTCTGGAACGTGACAATCTGCGATTGCTACCACCATTGATGGCCGCCCATGTACCGGAAGTCAAATAACGGTCAGCAAGCAACGCTTGGGACTAACCGATGAGGAGACGGTGCATCAGATCGGGGAGAACACCTACAGGCAATTCTTCCTGTGTTTCTCTGGTTGCTCGAGCAAGGCACCTTTCAACCCATCAATGATGGTGCATTTTCGCACAAGCGACACTCTGACAATGACCTCCGTCGAATCAGTGAGCTGGTTGTGCAACGCGGGGAAGAGATGCGGGCTGAAGTCATTGCATCGCAGCCTGAAGAGGATGGCAGCAACGATCCGGATTCCGGCAACGAGGATCAACTATCGATTGACGACTTCATCAGACCTGCCGATTAGCCAGAAGGCAAGAACTCGGGAACGCTGACGATCAATGCCAGCTGCACGCCTGCTGGCATCACGTATCTAACAGAACTAAAACTGCTGAACGAGGCGCGGGCCTCAACCGAACGAATTGCGGCGATCGGCCGCCGCTGCGGCAGCCGATGGCGGTCTCCCAGGCCTCCTCGCGGATCGGCTCGCTGCAGGGAGCCGATCCGCTGCTGGAGATCCCGGCCGAGCTGGGCAAATTGGAGGCCGTAACGGAACTCTGGGCCCAGCTGCTGCGGGTGCCGATCTTCTGAGCCGCGAACCGGCCGCTGCCGCGACGGCTCAGCTGGCCGGCAGCACGGAGTAGTGACCCACCACCGATCCCTTGCGTTGTTCCGGTCGACCGTCCATGCCTCCTGGAAGATCGATCTGGGGCAAGAGGGTGGCTTCCGCCCAGCTGTCGTATTGCGCTTGTCCCTCCCACAGGGACACGATCATCAGACCCCCGTCCACCTCGGCCACCGTGCGCAGAAGCTGGGACTGAGGTTGCTCCTTGCCCTCCAGCCGGGCTAGTTCCATCTGGAATTGCTCCAGCGTCGCCCCGGGCCAAAAATTCGCCACCATGTGCACGGCCGTCTCTCCATCATTTTTCTGCCCGATGAATGTGGCACAGACCGTTGGGGTTGATGAGTCGGGCGCCTCTCCCTGGGCCCGAGCTTCATAGAGGCGTAATGCCCGTGATCCATCTGCCCACCCCCTGGCTCCATTCCCGTTTCCAGAAGGGGGCTTCGTGCTTGAGAGCCTCCGGCAACTCCTGTCAGCAGCGCTGGGCTGGTCCGCGGCGATCGGCTGATCCGCGCCCTGAACCGGGCCAGCCCACCGCAGGGGGGTGGCCGCGAGTCGATCACCGGTGGCGGCTCGCCATACTGGCGCTCACCTCTGGCCTGCCGCTGCGGGCCGCTACTCCCCATCCCCAGCTGTTCCGCCATGGCCAAGGTTGAGATCTACGTCTGGACGTCCTGTCCCTTCTGCATCCGCGCCAAGCAACTCCTCGATCGCAAGGGAGTCGCTTACACCGAATACGCGATCGACGGCGATGATCGCGCCCGCCAGGCGATGGTGCAGCGCGGCACCGGCGGCTCCCGCTCCGTGCCCCAGATCTTCATCGATGATCAGCACGTTGGTGGCTGTGATGATCTGCACCGGCTGGAGCGACAGGGACAACTCGATCCTCTGCTGGGCTGATCGGTGCGCTCGAGCCGGTGGCCCCGCAGGGCCTCGATCGCGGCCAGGTCGTCGGCCCAGGACAGCAGCGCGGCCCGCTCTCCGTCGCTGAGCTCGCTCCAGTGCTGCAGTTCCAGCTTCACACCGGCCAGATCGAGCTGGCGCCGCACCGCCATCGGCAGACAGCGTCGATCATCGACGACATCGACCTCGCAGCCGAAGCAACGCCGCGGCCGCTCCAGTCAGGCGCTGCCGGCCTGACGCCAGCGCTCCACCGCCCCCCCCACCAGCAGTGCCTCGGCCTGTTCCAGGCCCTCCGTCAGCGTGGTGGCCAACCCCGCCCGCCAGAGCTGGAAGCCGCCGTTCCAGAGCAGGCTGTCCCGCAGCGGTCCCTCGCCAGCCAGGGCTGCCAGGGCGTCGTCCCGCCAGGCGTCCAGGCTGGTGAGCTCCAGCTCCGGCCCCCGCAGGCCGTGATCCCGCGCCTGCAGAAGCAAGCGCTCCGGTGTGTCCTGGCCGGCGCGGCGATGGGCGGCGATCGCCACCCGGCTGATAGGCAGATCCACCCCTCCCTCCAGCCCCTTGATCATCAGCACCTCCGCCTGTCCCACTGCCTCCAGGGCCTGCCAGGCCAGGGCTTCGGTGGGGGCGTGCACGAAGCCGCTCACCTGCAGATCGCTTGCGGGGCAGCAGCTCCAGAGCAGCTCCAAGGTGGCGATCGGCGGGCGCTTGCCGATCTGGCGGCGGATCGGAATCAGCCGTTCGGCCGCCGCGAAGTGGCGCGGCTGGTGCAGCAGGGCCAGGCCGCAGGCCGCGAAGCGGGCCTGCACCGCCGGCCAATCCAACTGGCGCAACTCGAGGCCGAGGGCGGCCAGGGCCTCGCCGTTGCTGAGGCCGTACTTCACCGGCATCGGTGCGCCGCCATGCAGCACCACCCCCAGCCCGGCGCTGGCCAGCAGCAGGGCGGTCAGCGGCAGCACGGGCGCCGTGCGGCAGCGGCCATCAAACGGCACACCGAAACTCACCACCCGCCGCCCCGCCGGCAGCAGGGTCGGCCCCTGGCGCCGGTAGCTGTCAATCAGGCCGGCCAGCTCCTGCGGTTCGGGACGCCGCAGGCGATGGGCGATCAGGAAGGCTGCGGCCTGGGCCTCGCTCACCCGGCCCTGCAGCAAGCGATCGAGGGCTTCGGCGGCCTCGTCGCGGCTGAGGCCGGTGCTGGTGCGCTCGCCGCTGCCGAGCTTGCCGATCAGCTCCCGGAAGCGCAGCGCGTCGGCCCCCAGCTGCTCGCTGTAGCGGGCTCGCCGCTCGCTGATCAGCCCAACGCCCGGCTCGGGAGGCAGCATGGGGTTCGGTCCGGAGCCCGGCGCAGGTGGAGCAGCGGATCATGGCAACTCCCCTACTGCTGGTGGTGCATGGGCGCACCGGCGGTGTGATTCCCGAGGTGTACCAGCAGCTGGCCCGGGAGCTGGAACAGCGCCGTCAGGCGCCGGTGGGCCTGACGGCGCTCACGGCGCCACCGCCGGAGCCGGGCGCTGGCGCCGGGGATCGGCGGCTGACCCTGGTGCCCCTGTTGCTGCTGCCGGGAAACCATGCCCGCGTCGATGTGCCGGCCCTGGCCCGGCAGCTGCAGGCAACAGCCGGCGCTGCCCGCCTGGCCGCAGGCGAGGCGTTTGACCCTGCGGATGCTGGCGCTGGCGGGGGGCCAGGTTCCGGCGCCAGCAAAGCCGACCTGGGCGTCGACTCTGCTCGTGGCCAGAGCTGCGGCGTTGCTGCCGGCGACAGACTGCGCCGCCTCCCCTTCCTGGGCGCCTGGCCGGCCTGGCAGCGGGCCCTGGCCGCCGAACTGGCTGCCCTGGCGGATCCCGCGGCCAGCGGCGAGGGCTCTGCGGCGCGGCCGCCGTTGCTGCTGCATCACCCGCTTGAGAGCAGGCTGGCCCCCCGCTATCTGGAGTATCTGCAGCGGCGCCTCGGCTGCCGCTGCCTGGCGGCTCCATACAGTTCGCAGCATTCCGCAGCGCTCGCCCTGGCCATCGACGGCCCCGTACTCCCGCTGGCCCTGGCCGCCAACCGACTCACCGAGCGCCTGGAGCCCCAGCTGGGCCGGCTCCAGGCGGCACCGCTGCTGGAGCGTCCCCGGCTGCGCCAGCTGCTGGTCGACCAACTCGCCGCGCTGCCATGAGCCGCGACACCGTAGCCATGCCCGATCCTGCCAACCCCGACCCCGCCAGTCCTGGCCCTGGTGAGGCCGGGGCGAGCGCCTCGCCGTCGGGACCACCAGGCCCAGGCACCGTCTTCCTGGTGGGTGCGGGGCCCGGCGATCCCGAACTGCTCACGCTCAAGGCGCACCGGCTGCTGCGCCAATGCGATGCCCTCGTCTACGACTCTCTGGTGCCGCAAGCGTTCCTGGACCTGGTGCCAGCGGGCTGCGAGCTTCACTTCGTCGGCAAGCGCCGCGGCCACCATTCGGTGCCCCAGCCCAGCACCAATGCCGTGCTGGTGGCACTGGCCAGTCGCCACAGCACGATCGTGCGGCTCAAGGGCGGCGATCCGTTCCTGTTCGGCCGCGGTGGTGAAGAGGCGGCCCATCTGGTGTCCCGGGGCATCCCGGTGCAGGTGGTGCCAGGGGTCACCGCCGGCATCGCCGCCCCGGCCTATGCCGGCATCCCCGTCACCCATCGCAAGGCCGGCTCCAGCGTCACCTTCGTCACCGGCCACGAGGAGATCGACAAGGGGCGGCCCGGTGTCGACTGGCGCGGCCTGGCCCGCTGCAGCGATGGCCTGGTGATCTACATGGGCCTGCACAACCTGCGGCTGATCGTGAGCGAACTGATCGCCGGCGGTCTGGACGCCGCCACACCCGCCGCTGTGATCCAGCAGGGCACGGTCCGCGGCCAGCGCCAGCTGGTGGCGCCCTTGGGGGAGTTGGCCGAACGGGTCGAGGCCGAGGGCTTCGCCTCCCCTTCGATCGTGGTGATCGGCGAGGTGGTGAATCAGCGAGTGCCGCTCTGTGCGCCCGAGCCCGCCGACGTGACGATGCCGATTCCCTTCTGAGCGGTGCTCAGTCCAGCTTCAACACCCCCTGATTGCGCTCGCGGCGCAACTGGTCCTTGGCGGCGAAGCGAACGAGGCAGTCGCCTTGGGGCACCAGCACACAGCTGACATACTCGGAAGCTTCGGTGAGGGCGGCTCGGATCGCCTTGGCGGCCGGGGTGCGCTGGACCTGGGAGCTGCTGTTGCCGAAGTTGAGGGTGCCGGCAGCGCCGGTGAGCACCTGGCCGGTGCGGCCCATGTTCGGCGCCAACAGCAGCGCGGCCCCCGCCAGGGGCAGCAGGCTCACCCCCTGCTGTTTCGCCTCGGCCACGTTGCTGGCCCGACCCTCCACCGTGCGGGCGCCCACCACCTCGCCGGTGCTGCTGTCCACCACACGGATGTCGATCGCCACGTAGTCCTTGGTCTCGAGCTGCTGCTGGCTGGTGCCGAAGCCCATCAGGCCGAAGTTGCTGCCGCTGGCCTTCTCCTCGACCTTGGAGTCGTAGGAGGTCACCGTGCCCAGCACGATGTAGCGGGCGCCGGTCATCTGACCCTTGCGGGCGGCGTTCGGGCCCGGGCGCACGATGCCCAGCTCGGTTAGTTCCTGCTCGCTCAGCACCGCACCGACGTTGCTGCGTTCCACCACCTGCAGGCTGCCGGTGGCCTGCAGTTCATTAGCCAGGACCGCCGCCAGATCCGTCGCCACCGGCCCCTGCCACCACCAGGTGGACTGGGTGACGGTGTTCTTGAAATCGGGCACAGAGACCGTGGGCTTGAGGGGGTATCCACCCTGACCGCCGACCTGGGCGAAGGCGGTGGGCAGCGGGGCCAGCAGGCCGGCCAGCAGCAGGCCCAGGAGACGAGCCGTGATGGGCTGCTTCTGCATCGGATCGCCTGATCTTGGGCTTTCATTCAAGCAATCAGATTCCCGCCCATGCAGCGAGGCCGCTGGCCGGTCACCGCCGACAGGGAACGGGCGGCATGGCAATCGAGCGAGGCAGGCCAGCAGCGCCCGGCTTACACCAATCGACGAAGTGGACCACCGCCACGGCCATTCGGTAACCAGCTCGACGGTTGCCTGGCGCGACGTTCGGTTCACTGGTTCATCCCCAAGCCCAGCGCTGCCCCGCCGCAGCTACCCCCATGACCGCCAGCCTCCCCAGCAGCGAACCGCTGCAGACCAGCCCACCCAAGGCGCCCCGCCAGTCGCCGATGTTTGAGTTGGTGCCGTACGAAAAGTTCCGCGATACCCCGGCTGTTCGTTTCTTCGATATCACCGTCGCCACGTCCAATGCCCGCGATCTGGTGATCCACAGCGGCCCCGCCATCAGCCCCCCCGATGAAGAGAAAACCGGCGCCTGGCAGTTTTATCTGCATCCCCACCAGGAAGACAATCTGCTGGCCCTGCACGGGGGCCGCACCTTTTATCTGGTGAATCTCGGCTGGAATTATCCGTATCACATTGTTCGGCTCGAAACCGGTGGCGACATCCTGCGCATCCCCCCAGGCACCTTCCACCGTTCCGTCTCCGATCCCGACGGTTCGGTGGTGCTCAATCAGGCCGTGCGGCAGCCGGGTGCCGATGTGATGCGGGAGTTCCGCGTCTACAACAGCCGCCGCATCCCGCGCCTGTTTGCCACCACATTCCGCACGGCTCCCCTCCCCAAGCTGCACGGCGTCCGCTGGTAAGGGTTGGCGGGCTCCGCAAGGGCAGAACGGCAAGGCGGCACCAACCCCGCGCCCGACCGCGGTGCCACCCTTCCTCGGTGCCTTGGCCAGGCGGCCATCCAAAGCACCGAGTTCAGTGTTGGCCGCTCACTCCAACCGCAGATCGAGGGTCACATCGCCAGGGCGCTGATGACCGTCCCAGGCTGGCCCCACCGAGCTGGGCCAGTCTGGGACATCCGACTGCACGGGCCTGAAGGCCAGGTCCTGCTCCTCCAGCTGAAAGCGGCTGCAGCCGTTGGCGGTACGGATCTCCAGCTGCAGCGGCAGCTGGGGCGCGATCGCGGGATGCAGGCAGGGATACAGCCGCAGATGCCGATAACGCACCGCCAGGGTTGATCCCTGCAAGGGCAGAGGGCGGCCGTTGAGCAGCAGGCTGCCGTGCTGGCGGAAGCTATCGCTCACACTCACCTCCAGACGCCGCAGGGAGCCATCAATGAAGCGGCTGGTGAAGCCCCCTTGCACCGGCGTGTCGCAGATCAGCGGCCAGGGCTCGGGGGCCGGGCGCAGCACCACGGCGGCGTCGCCCTGTTGCCACTCGAGCAGGGGCGGGAAGCGCCACTCCCAGATCTGCCGGTAGGGCGTCGGATCGAGCACCAGGCCGTCGGCGGCCAGCTCGGCCAGGATCGCCTCCAGGTCAGCCCACAGCTGGCTGGGCAGCAGCAGGCGGTCGTGCAGCTCGCTGCCCCAGTCGCGCAGGGCCCGAGGCCGATGGGCCGGCTCCAGCAAGTGGGCGGCGAGGCTGCTCCAGAGCAGGGCGATGGCGCTGCTCCAGCCCACCTGGGGCAGGCTTTCCAGCGCCCGGAATTCCACCAGGCCGAGGCAGCCGCCGGGGGCGCCGGGATTCCAGAACTTGTCGAAGCTGATTTCGCTGCGATGGTTGTTGCCGCTGCGATCGGCATGCAGATGGCGCAGGGTTTCGCCAATCAGGCGGCGATGGTCGCCGCGGGGGTCGTCGGGGCTGCGGCCGTCATCGGCTTGTTCAATGGCCCGGTAGGCCAGCTCCAGATCAAAGATCGAGCCGGCTGCCTCATCGGGCCGCGGCGCCTGGGAGGCCGGACCGACGCAGGGGCCACTGAACAGGTAGCTGAGGGCGGGGTGGTGCTGCCAGTAGCGCAGGATTCCCACCAGCCAGGCCGGCCGGCTGAAGAAGGGATGGTGGGCCAGGTCGGGACCACCCCAGAGCAAGTGGTTGCCGCCACCGGTGCTCTCCTGGCGGCCACCGGCCGCCGCCTTCCAGCTGCGCAGGCCCTGGGCAGCGCCGGCCTGCTCCAGCAAGGTCATCCAGCCGTGGTAATCGGCCCAGCCATGGCAGATCGGCAGATTGATCTCGAGCACACCGGGATCGGCCGTCAGCCCCAGCACCTGCCAGTGGCCATC
>CALPNT020000043.1 GCA_943325005.2 Bifidobacterium breve
GGGGTGGAGGTGCAGTTCATCAACAAGGAGGCCTCGCCCACCAACGACAAGGGGCAGCCGATCCGGGGCAAGACCAAGCCCTGGGTGATCACCCGGGAGATTTCGCTCAAGCCCGGCCAGGTGTTCAACCGTCGCAACCTGGAGGAAGATCTCAAGCGCCTCTATGGCACCGGTCTGTTCAGTGACGTCAAGGTCACGCTGCGGCCCGTGCCGGACAATCCGGGGCGGATCACGATTGTGCTGGGCATTGTGGAACAGTCCACCGGCTCCCTCTCCGGTGGTCTGGGCTATAGCCAGAGCCAGGGGGTGTTCGGCCAGGTTCAGATTCAGGACAGCAACCTGCTGGGCCGCGCCTGGGATCTGTCCACCAGCTTCACCTACGGCCAGTTTGGCGCCCTAGTGGATCTCACCTTCACCGATCCTTGGATCAAGGGAGATCGTTACCGCACGGCTTTTCGGGCCAAGGCGTTCATCAGCCGCGATGTGCCCCAGATCTTCCAGAGCCAGGATAACGGCAATATTCTGACGGCCGGCAATTTCTACGAACCGCCGGGAACGACTCTCTCCTACAATATCAATAATAACAACAATCCCCTCGGTAAGACCTTTAATTCAATCCAGGAGGCTATTGATAGCAGCAGCGATCTGAGTTGGTTCGATTATGTTGGCAACTCGGTTGTGATTCAGCGGGTTGGCGGCAACCTTCAGTTTGTGCGGCCGCTCAACGGTGGTAATCCGTTCAAGCGCGCTCCCTGGAGCATCGTGCTTGGTCTGAGTGGCCAGGAGGCCACGCCGATGGATTTCGCTGGTACCTCCAGTCGCTATGGCGTCTCCAGTAATGATTTCGACAACAACGGCAGTCAGGTACCGACTGATTCGGTGATCTGTCTGGCTTATAACTGCGCCACCCATAACCAGTTGTTCGGCGTGCGGATTGCCGCGACGATGAACAATCTGAACGATCCACGCAATCCCACCAAAGGTAATTTCCTCAGCCTCGGTACCGAGCAGTTCATCTCCGTTGGACCCGATTCTCCCACCTTCAACCGGCTGCGCGCCAGCTACACCCACTACATCCCGGTCAACTGGCTGAAGCTCTACAAGGGTTGCAAGCCCAAGGCCGGAGAGGTCGCCGATTGCAAGCAGGCCCTGGCCTTCCAGGTTTCGGCCGGCAGTGTGATTGGCGATCTTCCCCCCTATGAGGCCTTCTGTCTGGGTGGTGGCAACTCGGTTCGCGGTTATTACGACTGTGATCTGGGCGTCGGCCGCAATTTCGGTGAAGCCACGATTGAATACCGCTTCCCGATCTTCAGCATGATCAGCGGTGAGTTGTTCCTGGATGGCGGCACCACCTTCGGCAGCCAGGCCAACGTGCCCGGCAATCCCGGTGGTCTGCTGGGCAAGCCCGGCGAAGGCTTCTCGGTGGGTACGGGCCTGATTGTGACCACCCCGGTGGGACCGCTGCGCCTGGAGGTGGCCAGCCAGGATTTCACCGGCAACTGGCGTTTCAATCTCGGCGTCGGCTGGAAATTCTGATGGGCCCTTGGCCGAGCGATTACGCCCAGGCCTGGACCCTGGCCAGCGCCGTGGAGCGCGATGGTGTGGGTCTGCATGGTGGCGAGCACACCCGGGTGCGGCTCCAGGCCAGTGAAGCGCCGGGCTACTGGGTCGGCTGGCTCGATGCCCCCCAGCTGCCGCTGCTGCGGCTGCAGCCGGACCAGGTGAGCGATACCCAGCTGTGCACGGCCCTGCAGCTCGGCTCGCGGCGCCTGGCCACCGTTGAACATCTGCTGGCGGCCCTGGCCGGCTGTGGCGTCAGCCAGGCCCAGATCCTGGTGCAGGGGGAGGAGATTCCGCTGCTCGATGGCTCCGGTCTGCCCTGGGTGGAGGCGATCGCGGAAGCGGGCCTGTGCTGCCTCGGACCCCGGACGCTGCCGCCACCGCTGGTTGAACCGATCGTGCTGCGCCAGGGGTTGAGTTTCATCACAGCCCTGTCGGCCGAGGCCCTGCTGATCGGTGCCGGTATCGAGTTTCCTCAGGCAGCGATCGGCCGCCAGCTCTATTCGCTGGCGTTGACACCCGAGAGCTTCGTGCGCGAGATCGCCCCCGCTCGCACCTTCGGCTTCCGCGACCAGGTGGAGGCCCTGCGGTCCGCCGGACTGATCCGGGGTGGCGGTCTCGACAATGCCCTGGTCTGTGATGGCGACGGCTGGCTCAACCCGCCTCTGCGCTTCGCCGATGAACCGGTCCGCCATAAGCTCTTGGACTTATTGGGGGATCTGGCCCTGGCGGGTCTGCCGCTGGCCCAGGTCTTCGCCTATCGCGGCTCCCACGGCCTGCACACCGCCCTGGCCGCGGCCCTCAGCGCCGCCACTCACCCAGTCCTCCCCGAGCCTGTCTGAAATCCTCTTGACCGTCACCACCGCCACCACGGCCCCCGCCGGTTCCGATGCTGCGGCCGCAGCTGCCGCCGAGGGCACTGCTGCGGCCGCAGTCGCCACCACGGCCACGGCGGCCCTTGACTCGGCCGCGAGCCTCGATCCGTTCTCCCTGGCTGCGGCTGGCCCCGCCGCTGAGCCGGTGGTGCTGGCCTGTGAGCAGATTCTCAATCTGCTGCCGCATCGCTATCCCTTTGCCCTGGTGGATCGGGTGGTGGCCTACGAGCCCGGCCGCCTGGCGGTGGCCATCAAGAATGTCAGCTTCAATGAGCCCCAGTTTCAGGGCCATTTCCCTGGACGCCCGCTGATGCCTGGGGTGCTGATTGTCGAAGCGATGGCCCAGGTTGGGGGCCTGATCGTCACCCAGATGCCAGATCTGCCCAAGGGTTTGTTCGTGTTCGCCGGTATTGATGGTGTGCGTTTCCGCCGGCCGGTGGTGCCCGGCGACCAGCTGCGCATCACCTGTGAGCTGCTGAGCCTCAAGCGCAAACGCTTCGGCAAGGTGCGCGCCCAGGCCACCGTGGCTGGGGAGCTCGTCTGTTCCGGCGAGCTGATGTTCTCATTGGTGGACTGAACCGATGACGAGTGCAGCCATGGCCCCCTCGGTGCATCCCACGGCGGTGGTCGACCCCCGCTCCCGCATCGGCAGTGGTGTCGAGATTGGCCCCTATGCCGTTATCGGTGCCGAGGTGGAGATCGGCGCTGGCAGTCGCATCGGGCCCCATGTGGTGATCGACGGACGGGTGCGGATGGGCACAGGGAATCGCATCTTCCCCGGCGCCTGCATCGGCCTGGAGCCCCAGGATCTCAAGTACGGCGGCGCCCCCACCGAGGTGGTGATCGGCGATGACAACACGATTCGCGAGTGCGTCACCATCAACCGGGCCACCCATGAGGGTGAACAGACGCGGCTGGGCAGCGGCAATCTGCTCATGGCCTATTGCCATATCGGCCATAACTGCGACTTGGGGGATCGCATCGTCATCGCCAATGGCGTGGCGGTGGCCGGCCATGTGGTGATCGGCGATCGCGCTGTGATCGGTGGGGTGCTCGGCATCCATCAATTCGTGCACATCGGCACCCTGGCGATGGTGGGTGGCATGAGCCGCATCGATCGCGATGTGCCCCCGTTCGCCATGATCGAGGGCCATCCGGGTCGGATCCGCGGTCTCAACCGCATCGGGCTACGGCGTAGTGGCATGGCCGACCAGGACGATGGTGCCCAGTTGCGGCAGCTTCAGGAGGTGTGGACCCTGCTCTATCGCAGTGAGCTGGTGTTGGCGGATGCTCTGCGCTCAGCGCGCCAGTTGCCGCTGCTGCCTGCCGCCGATGAGCTCTGCCGTTTCCTCGAGGCTTCGGTGGGACCGGGACGCCGCGGACCGCTACCGGCCCAGCGCTGATGGTGCGCCTGCTGGTGAGCACCGGTGAGGTGTCCGGTGATCTGCAGGGAGCCCTGTTGATCCGTGCCCTGCATGCGGAGGCGGCCGAGCGGCAGCTGGCCCTGCAGGTGGTGGCCCTGGGTGGCGATCGCATGCGCCAGGCCGGCGCCGAGTTGCTGGCCGACACCGTGAGCATGGGGGCGATCGGCCTGCTGGAGGCTCTGCCCCTGGTGCTCCCCACCCTGAAGCTGCAGGCCCGGCTGCGGCGCTGGCTGGAAAGCCATCCACCCGATGGGGCGGTGCTGATTGATTACATGGGCGCCAATGTGAATCTCGGACTGAGGCTGCGGCGGCGCTATCCGCAGCTGCCGATCATCTATTACATCGCTCCACAGGAGTGGGCCTGGCGCCTCGGCGATGGCGGCACCACCCGGCTGATCGGCTTCACCGATCGGATCCTGGCGATCTTTCCGGAGGAGGCCCGCTTCTATGGATCCCATGGTGCCGCCGTCACCTGGGTGGGCCATCCGCTGATCGACACCCTCGGCCAGATGCCCACGCGCCAGGAAGCCCGCGCCCAGCTGAATCTGGATCCGGATCAGCCGGTGCTGCTGCTGCTGCCAGCCTCGCGTCGCCAGGAGTTGCGTTATCTGCTGCCGCCGATGGCGGCGGCAGCAGCCCAGTTGCAACGGCGCTATCCCGGTCTGCAGGTGCTGGTGCCGGCGGGGCAGGCCGGCTTTGAGCCGCTGCTGGAGGCTGGCCTGCGCCGGGCCGGGGTGCGGGCCCGGGTGATCGCCGACGCGGCGGCTGATGGGCAGTGGCCCCAGCTGTGCGCGGCGGCCGATGTGGCGCTCACCAAGTCGGGCACGGCCAATCTGCAGCTGGCCCTGCGGGGGGTGCCCCAGGTCACCGGGTACCGCGTCAGCCGACCGACGGCCTTCGTGGCTCGCCATCTGCTGCGCTTCAACGTCGCCCATATCTCGCCGGTCAACCTGATCCTGGAGGAGCGCCTGGTGCCGGAATTGCTCCAGGACCGGCTCACCGCTGCGGCAATCGTCGCGGCGGTCGAGCCGCTGCTCGCCGCCGATGGGGTGGCGGTTCGTACGATGTTGGAGGGCTACAGCCGTCTGCGCCTCAGGCTCGGGGAACCCGGCGTCACCCGACGTGCGGCGGCCGCGATTCTGGATCAGGTGCAGGCGGCCGCCGTGGCTCTCCCTGCCGCTTCGTGCGTCTGATGCGTCTGATCGCCTTGCTGCTGAGCCTGCTGCTGGTGCTGGTGGGGCCGCTGGCCCCTGCCCAGGCTGCCACTGATGAGGCGGTGCTGGCCGGCGGCTGCTTCTGGTGTCTGGAGCACGACCTCGAAGGGCTGGCCGGGGTGCTGGATGTGGAGAGCGGCTACAGCGGCGGCAAGCTGGCCAACCCCAGCTACCGCCAAGTCTCGTCGGAAACCACCGGCCATCAGGAGTCGGTGCGGGTGCGTTTTGACAACACCCAGATTCGTTATGACGCGCTGCTGCGCGCTTACTGGCGCAACATCGATCCCTTTGATGGCAAGGGCCAGTTCTGCGACAAGGGCGATTCCTATCGCCCGGTGATCTTCACCACCAATGCCAACCAGGCGGTGGAGGCCCGCAACAGCCTGCTGGCCGCAGCCCGGGAGCTGGGCAAGCCGGCCTCGTCGATCAAGGTGTCGATCAAGCCACTCACCCGTTTCTGGCCCGCCGAGCAGTACCACCAGAACTACGCCAAGCGCAATGGCTTGCGCTACAGCTACTACCGCTTCGCCTGTGGTCGCGATCGTCGCCTTGATGCCGTCTGGGGCGGCAGGGCCCGCAGCTCGGATCGCTGGAAAGGCGGCTGAGGGTGTCGCGGTCCCAGCCCGGCCCCCCAGAACGCCCCAGAAATCTGTGGAAATTATGAAGAGGCTTGGCCCTGGAATGTCTGGGAATCCTTGCGGCAAGCGGCCAGTCGGCCTGACAGCTGCCTGAGGACGCCACTACATTCGGACCCTACGGAAGTCAGGGTTGTGTATGTATCTGCTGACCATTCGTGACGGTCTCCAGACCCGTCACATCGGTCCCTATGGGAGCCCAGCCCAGGCCGCCGACGACCTCGATGGTCTGCTGGCCGAGTGCGGTGAACGGGCCCATTGGCAGATCCACGAACTCGAAGCACCAGGCCGCTTGGTCGGCGATCGCCAGCCGCTGGCCGCTGCCGCCTGAGCCGCTGGTCGCGGCCGCGCCGCCTGAGCCGCGGTGATCAGCGGCGCCTGCTCTTCGGATAGCCCCGCAGCAGGCCGCTTTCGATCATCAGCCCTACCCCGGCCGTGATCAGAATCAGACCCAGACAGCCGTACCAGAACCAGGGGCCGGCCTGGGGCACGGCCTGGCCGGCATCGCTGTTGGCGGCCAGCTGCGACCAGGTCTGAATACCTTTGCGGATCACCGCTTCGCCGAACACGCACAGGCCGGCCGGCAGGAGCAGAACCCCCAGCTGGGCTTTGACATACCAGCGGATCTTCTGGACGGCCATGACTCGGTTGGTCGCTGCCGCCAAACCTAGGCCGGTGCCCCACCACTGATCCAATTCACCAGGGTCTGGACGCCGAAGCCGGTGGCACCAGCCGGATCCTGGCCCCGCGCCTTCTCGCTCCAGACCGTGCCGGCGATGTCGAGGTGGGCCCAGGGAATCCCCTGGGTCACGAAATCCTGCAGGAAGAGCGCCGCCGTGATTGAACCACCCGGGCGGGGGCCGGTGTTCTTCATGTCGGCCAGGGTGCTTTTCAGCCCGGAGCGGTAGCTGGCCTGCAGTGGCATGCGCCAGAGGGCTTCCCCTCCCATGCGGGCCCCGGAGAGCAGGCCGTCGGCGAGCACGTCGCTGGTGCTCCAGAGGCCGGCGATCTCTTCACCCAGGGCGATCACGCAGGCGCCGGTGAGGGTGGCCAGGTCGACGATCGCGTCGGGTTTGAGCTGGCAGGCATACACCAGGGCATCCGCCAGGGTGAGCCGGCCTTCGGCATCGGTGTTGTTGATTTCAATCGTGGTGCCGTTGGAGGCGGTGAGGATGTCGCCGGGGTGAACCGCGCCGCCACTGATCATGTTTTCGCAGCTGGCCACGATCACATGCACCTCCACCCCTTCGGGCTTGCGTTGGCCGATGGCCCGGGCGGCCCCCAGCACGGCGGCGCTGCCCCCCATGTCGTATTTCATCATCTCGATCTGGCCGCCGGCCGTCTTGAGGTTGTAGCCGCCGGAGTCGAAGGTGAGTCCTTTGCCCACCAACACCACCCGCCGCTTCACTTCACCGGCGGGGCGGTAGGTGAGATGGATGAACTTGGGCTCCAGATCCGAGCCCTGGGCCACGGCCAGATAGGCCCCCATGCCGAGCGCCTCGCAGTCGGCGCGCTCCAGCACCTTCAGCTCCAGGCCAAAGCCCTGGGCAATGGCGGCGGCGATGTCGGCCAGGGCGGCCGGTGTGGCCACATTCGGCGGCGCGGCTACCAGCTGGCGGGCCAGCTCGACGCCACCGCAGATCGCATCGAGGTGGGCCAGCCCTTCCCAGCCCTCGGCTCCCAGGCCCAGCAGGGCCACTTCTTCGGGCAGGTGCTGGGGCTCGGCTTCGCTTTTGAAGCGTTGGTCTGCGTACAGCCCCAGCCGGGTGGCTTCAGCCATGGCGGCGGCGGCGGCGGCGGTGCCGAAGCTTTCCACCGGCATCAGCAGCCCCAGCTGGCGTGCGCCCAGCTTGGCGCTGCTGCGAGCGACATTGGCGCAGGCATTTCGCAGGCCGGTGAGATGGAACTCGGCGGCCTCGCCCAGGCCCACCAGGATCAGATGCGCCGGGGTCTGTCCCAGCCGTTCGATGCAGAGCAGTTCGCCTGGTTTGGCCTTGAAGCGCCGCTGCTCGAGCAGCGGCGGCAGGGCTGGGCCGAACAGCTCGGCGAGTTGCTGGTGGCCGGGATGGTCGGCGTCGCTGAACAGGCCGATTGCCAGGCTGTCACCGCTCCAGCTCTCGAGGGGATGGTCGCCGGGGGCCACACAGCGGAAATCCATGGATCCTGTACGGGCTGAGGGCCGATCGTAGCCAGCGCCGGCGGCTCACCCCGGCTCGCTGTTCCCTGCTGATTCAGGTGGGGTCGGCCGTGAACGGGGTGGCCCAGCGCTCCCGGGTTTCCTTGTTGAAGGGCGGCAGCCAGTGGCGGATCAGCGTCTGCTCGAGGCGGCGACGGCCGCGGCCGTCGCTGGGCACATCGCACCAGAAGCGGATGCTCAAGCTGGTGGGCAGCTCCGCCTGGCCGAGGGCCTCGCTGTAGGCCGCCAGATAGCGCTTGCAGTCGTGATCTCCCTTCCAGCGGCGGTCGGCACAGCCGGTTTCACCCACATAGAGCAGCAGGGGGGAGGGGCCAGCGGCGGGGCGATCCAGCACCAGGTAGATCGCGGCGCCTTGCTGTGGCGCGCTGGGCCAACGCCAGAAGGCGAGGCTCTGGGCCTGCAGGGCGAGGGGATTGAGACTGGTGGCCTGGTCGATCCCGCCGTCGCCGGCGGGGCTGGTGTTTGCGGCCGCTTCGAACAGCAGCCCCTGGCGCGCTCCGATCGCCAGGGCGGCCGCAGGGCCCGCTGCCGCCCTGGCGAACAGGGGCGCCTGGTGGGCCAGCAGGCGCCCCTGCCAGTCGAGCAGTTGCTGGCGCAGCAGGGGAAGCGGCAACGGCGCCGGGCTGGCACCAGTGGTGGGGCTGGCCGCCGCGAACAGATCACCCTGGCGCCCCGGTGGGGCTGTCATGGGCTCGGGCGGTTGGCCGCGGGCAGCACGGGGCCGGCCGGGGCCGGCTGGAATCTCACCCGGCCGATCCAGGCCTCGACCAGCTCAGCGCGCAGCTGCAGGCGCTGCTGCAGATCCGCCAGGTCCGTGAAGGGACGGCGGGCCCTGTCGCGCAGCAGCCGGCTCACCAATTCCGGCTCGATTGCGGGCAGGCGTTCCAGTTCCCTGGCGCCGGCCTGATTGATGGCGATCGGCTCGCAGCGGTTGGCGACCGCTGGCGCCGTTCCATACCAGCGGAACTCCAGCAGCGGTTGCCAGCTGAACAGCTCCGTTTCGTTCAAGCCGAGCAGGCGCTGCAGATCCTCCAGGCCGCTCAGCTGCACGCCGCCGGCCTGGAGCCGCAGCAGCAGATCCACCTGTTCGGCGCGGCAGCCGGGCAGGCGCAGCCAGTCGGCGGCGGTGGCCCGATTCACATCCAGCCGCCAGCCGAGGGCGGCTGCATGGCGCACCTCTTCGGCATTGCTGAGGCGCCGGCCCGGTTCGCGAGCCAGTTTGAGGGCCAGCAGATCCCGTTCAATTCCATCGTCATGGTCGCTGGCGCTGGCCGCCCCATGCGTGGTCAGCGGCTGGGAGCGCTCGGCTGGCGGCCGCTGGGGCCTGGGCAGCTGGCCAGTGGCGATCAGCAGCTGACGGGCGAGGGGATCCAGCCAGTGCTGCTGGGCCATGCTGGCTTGCACCGCATCGAGAACGGAACTGAACGTAGCGGTGTGTTCAGGCCTTGGGCCAGTCGACCAGCCCCAGCCTGAGGCCGAATCAGGGCCGCATACGTGGATCCGAACTCCCCAGCCGCGGCGGTGCTGAGCAGAATCGCCAACACATTCCCCTGAGCCGCTGAGCGGCGCCGCTGCCATGGCTTTCTTCGAGTCCGAAATCGTTCAGGACGAAGCCAAACGCCTGTTCAGCGATTACCAGGGGCTGATGCAGCTCGGTGGTGAGTATGGCAAGTTTGATCGAGAGGGCAAGAAGCTCTATATCGAGCGCATGGAGGAAATGATGGATCGCTATCGCGTGTTCATGAAACGCTTTGAACTCTCCGAGGACTTTCAGGCCAAGCTCACCGTGGAGCAGCTGCGCACCCAGCTGGGCCAGTTCGGTCTGACGCCCGAACAGATGTTCGAGCAGATGAACCAGACCCTGGAGCGGATGAAGGACGAGCTGCAGAAGCAGGCCTGAAGCTTTGTGCCCGCCGACTCAGGGCCCCCAGCGCTGGGCGCCGAGGAAGGTGAGGTCGACGAAGTCGCTGGCCTGGTGATCGCCCGGGCCGAGCGAGATCCGGTAGCCGCCCAGATCCAGCTTGTGCATGCTCTCGAACGCGGTCACCAGCGCCTGGCGGCTCGGGTTCGCCCCCGCCTTCTGCAGCCCTTCGGTTAAGAGACGGGCCGCCAGGAAGCCCTCCAGGCTGGTGAAGCCGTAGCGGGCTGTGGTTTGCTGCCGGCGCATCAGGCGCTGGTACTCCACCACCACCGGCACCCGCCGGTTCCAGGGAAAGGGCACCACCTGGCTGACGCCGATGCCGCTGGCCATGCCCCCCGGCAGGGAGTCCTGCAGGCCGCCGGTGCCCACGAAGGAAACGTTCATCAGTTGGGCTGCGCTGCCGAGGTGCTGCAGGCTGCGGCTGAAGGCTGCGGAGCTCGGATAGGCGCTGATGATCACCACGGCGCTGGGATCACGTTGATGCACCTGCCGTGCGGCCCCGTCGGTGGCGGTGGAGTTGCGTTGCACCCCGGCGATGTCCAACGGCTGCAGGCCGTGGCGGGCCAGGGCGCTGCGGGTGGCGCGCAGGCCATCCTCACCAAAGGCATCCTCCTGGTGCAGCACGGCGATGCGGTGGCGGCCGGCTCGAACCAGATCGTCGACGATCCGGTCGATTTCCGCCTGGTAGCTGGCCCTGAGGTTGAACACCATCGGCCGGAACGGTTCCCGCAGTAGGCGTGCGCCGGTGAGCGGCGCCACCAGTGGGATCTGCGCCTGCTCCACCAGCGGCAGGATCGCCTTCACCGTCGGTGTGCCCACGTAGCCGAACAGGGCGAAGGCCCGCTCCGTTCCGATCAGCCGGCGCGTGTTGCGCAGGGTCAGGGCCGGTTCGTAGCGATCGTCGAGGCTCACCAGCCGCAGCTTGCGGCCGTGAATGCCGCCGCGGCGGTTCACCTCGTTGAACCAGGCCAGCGCCCCTTCGCGGTAGTCGCGGCCGAGCTGGGCGGAGGGCCCGCTCAAAGGCGCCGACTGGCCGAGCACGAGTTCTTTGCTGCTCGCGGCTGTCGACGCCTGCTGGCCTGGGGCGGCCGCCGGTGCTGAGGCCGGCATCAACGTGGCGAGTAGCGGGATCAGCAGGAAAAGCCCCCCCCGCACCTTTAACGTCGGGCCGACCTTCAGCAACCTGCCGGTGCGGAAGCAGAAGCGCTGGAACCTTGTGGCCATCGGCTCGGTGCTGCTGGCGACGATTCTGGCCATGATGGCGATCGCTCGGATTGATGTCACGCAGGTTCGCAGTCGCGACGCCCTGCGCCTGTCGTCCTCGGCCCGCGCCCTGATCATCGACCCGCAGCAGCGGCCCCCCAGCGGCTGGAGCACCCTGCGCGGCGATGTGCTCAGCGACAGCGAAGCCCACATCGACCAGGACGAGCTGGAACGGGCCCCCCACCACGTCCAGGTGGGTGTGTATGCCAACACCGCTTCAGAGCTCGATCTCAGCGTCCCCAGCTATTCCTCCAGCGGTTATGTGTGGCTCACTTGGAATGAGCCTCTGCAGCGCTATCTGCAGTCCAATGGCGCCACGATCGATCAGCGCTTCGGGCTGCTCAACACCCTGATCACCGATGCGCCGCCGCAGCTGGAGCCGGTGGGACAGGAACCGGTGAAACTCGCCGATGGCAGCTATTACCAGCTATTCACCTATCGGGGCCGCTATTACCTCGATCAGGCGAGCTTTCGCCATTACCCGTTCATGAGTGTCAGCCTGCCGGTGGCGATCGAGGTCGATGACGTCGATGGCGCGCTTGGCTATCAGCAGTTGCGACTCGAGCCGGACATCCGCAACAGCGGCATGGGGCTCTATGCGCGCATCATCGGCTGGCTCAATCAGGGTTGGTCGATCGCCGAGTACCGCCACCACTACGCCAGTAATTTCGGCCTGGGCGGGCCGGAAAACGATTACAGCCTGATTCTGTTCGAGATCTCCTTCGGTACCTCCTCCTGGGCCTCCTTCTGGCGACTGCTGCTGCCCTTGGCGGTGCTGATGGCGATGGTGCTGCTGGTGTTCAAGGTGCGCCCCGATGAGCAGGATGCCCGCGCCAGCATCCCGGTCACGGTGCTGCTCACGCTGGTGTTCCTGCAGCAGACCTACCGCGACAACCTGCCCGACCTGCCATTCCTCACCTTCCTCGATCAGGTGTATGTGGTGGCTTATGTGGTGACGCTGGTGGCCTTCGTGCTGGTGATCTGGATCGGTCGCCGTTATGCCGACATGGAGGCGATGGCGCAAGGCCCTGACCGCACCAGCCTGCAGCAACGGCTTGAAGACCTCGATAGCAGCTGGCCCCTGGTGGTGGTGGCCTTCAGCGGCACGGCCATCGCCATCTCCTGGATGCTGATCCCTGCCGGCACCTGAACCCGTTCAGGCTTCCTGCCCCGGCGGCGCTCCTGCGTACGATCCGGCCACCCGGCGATCCGGCGCCCCAGGCCCCGCAACTCCGATGGTTGAGCACCCGAGTCCCGACACGAACGCCGCCGAACTGCCGGCCTGGCTGAGCCGCGGCCTGGCCGACCTGTTCCCCGCCGCCAGCGCTCCCGAATCGCTCCAAGACCCCGACCAGGCCCTCGCCGCTCGTCTGGCGGAGGCCGAACAGCTGGGCCGCCCGCTGCGGGTGAAGCTCGGCATCGACCCCACCGGCTCCGACATTCACCTGGGGCACTCGATTCTGTTTCGCAAGTTGCGGGCCTTCCAGGATGCGGGCCACACCGCTGTGCTGATCATCGGCGACTTCACGGCCCGCATCGGTGATCCCACCGGCAAGAGCGCCACCCGGGTGCAGCTGAGCGCTGCCGAGGTGGAGGCCAACGCCGAAACCTATCTGCTGCAGCTGGGCCTGGGCCAGGATCCCGCTCGCTCCCTGCTGGATTTCACCACCCCCGGCCGGCTGGAGGTGCGCCGCAACAGCGAGTGGCTGGCGGCTCTGGATCTGCCGGCGGTGATCGAGCTGCTCGGCACCAGCACCGTGGGCCAGATGCTGGCCAAGGAGGATTTCGCCAAGCGCTATGGCTCCGGCACGCCGATCTCGTTGCACGAGTTTCTCTATCCACTGCTGCAGGGCTACGACTCGGTGGCGATCCGTGCCGATCTGGAACTGGGCGGCACCGATCAGAAGTTCAATGTGGCGATGGGCCGTGATCTGCAGCGTCACCACAAGCAGCGACCCCAGTTCGCTCTGTTGTTGCCGATCCTGCCGGGCCTCGATGGCGTGCAGAAGATGAGCAAGAGCCTGGGCAACACGGTGGGGCTCGCCGACGATCCGCTCTCGATGTATTCGAAGCTCGAAAAGGTGCCTGATGCGGTGGTGAACGACTACCTCACCCTGCTCACCGATCTGGAGTTGGCGGCGTTGCCGGCCAGTCCGAGGGAACGCCAGAAGGCGATGGCCCTGGAGGTGACCCGCGCCCGCCATGGCCTGGCGGCGGCCCAGGCGGCCCAGGCTGATGCGGCCACTTTGGTGGGGGGCGCGGCCGGCGCTGGCGCCGCCGAGGCCGAGGTGCCCGAAGCCTCGCTGGCGGCGGTGAACTTCCCGGCCAAGGCTTTTTATCTGCTCGCCGCCGTGGGGATCTGCGCCAGCAGCAGCGAGGCGCGCCGGGCGATTCAAGGGGGTGGCGTCAAGCTGGATGGCGAGAAGCTGGTGGATGCCAACCGCGAGTTCAGCGGACCGGACGAGCTCCAGGGCCTGGTGCTGCAACTGGGCAAAAAAACTTTCCGCCGGCTGGTGCCCTGAGCAATCCTGGCCTGGGGACGCCCGCCTGTGGTGCCCCAGCCGGCCCCTGTCCAACATCCAGACGAGGCTCGGTAGGCTCGGCGCGTCGCCGGGTTCCGATCGTTGATCATCCTCGGCATTGACCCCGGCCTGGCCCGGGTGGGCTATGGCGTGATTGAGGTGCAAGAGCGGCCGGCGACTGGGGTTGCTGGCACTCAGCGCCTGCTTGATTGCGGCATGATTCGCACCGAGCCGGGCCGTAGTGAAGGCGATCGCATGGTGGAGATCGCCGCCGATCTGCGTCAATTGATTCGCCGCTGGCGGCCCGATCTGGCTTCGGTGGAAAAGTTTTTCTTTTATCGATCCAGCAACACCATCGCTGTGGTGCAAGCCCGCGGCGTGTTGATCATGACCCTGGCCCGCTTCCGCATTCCGGTGGTGGAGTTTCCGCCGATGCAGATCAAGCTCGCCGTTGCCGGCCATGGCCATGCCGATAAGGAGGCGGTGCTGGAGGCGGTGATGCGCGAACTGAATCTCGAGCATCCGCCCCGCCCCGATGACGCCGCCGATGCCCTGGCGGTGGCGCTCACCGGCTGGTTCCAGCGATGAAGGCCGGCGCAGATAAAGCTGAGCTGCGGCGCCGGTTCCGCCAGCTGCGACGCGCCAGCCTGGCGGACAGCCAGCGGTTGATCCTGGCGGTGGCGCGACGGGACCTGCCGGCCCTGCTGCCGGCCGGCCAACGGCTGGGGATCTACTGGCCCCTGGCCGGCGAGGTGGATCTGCGCCGCCTGGCCGCCGACCAGGTGCCCGTGGCCCTGCCTGCGGTACGGGCCGAGCCGGCGCGGCTGCTTTACCTGCCCTGGCAGCCCGGTGAGCCCCTGGCCCCGGATCACTGCGGCATTCCGGCCCCGCTGGCCAGCAGCCGGCGAGCCGATCCGAGGCCCGCGCATGGCCAGCCCAAGGCTGTACCGCCAGGCCTCGAGTTGCCCCCCGCCGCACTGGCGCTGCTGCTGGTGCCCGCCCTGGCGTTCGATCCCCATAGCGGCATTCGCCTCGGTTCCGGCGGTGGCTGGTACGACCGTCTGCGTGCTGATCCCACTTGGCGTGCCGTGCCGGCCGTGGCGGTGCTGCCCGCCGCCTGCGTGGTGGCGGACTTGCCACGGGATCCCTGGGATGTGCCCTTCGCCGGCTGGCTGGATGAAACCGGTCTGCACTGGCTGGCCAGCCATCACAACATTGCAGCCTTGTAACGGTGGCGCCTCTGGCTCACCATCCCGGCTGCGATTTGCCAGGATCCGGTGCAGCAACGCCCTCCCCCCACCTTGGACCTGACCGTGCTGCAGAACCAGGCCCTGCGGAGTGTGGAGCAAGCTCCCGCCAGCCTCGAGCGGCGCCATCTGGCCGGCAGTGGCGGCCGCGCCTGCACCGCTTCAGAGCGCATCCTGGCTGCCGAGCTGCAGGCCCGCGGTGAAACCACCGATGCCCTGTCGATGATGATCAGCTCTGTCGCCAGGATGGTGCAGGCGGGCAAAAGCAGCGATAGTCGCTGGAAATCCTCCTGAAGCCACCCTTCACCATGACCCGTTTGCTCCTGCCCCTGCTGGCGGGGTCCGTCGGCTTGCTGCTGTTGCCGGGTGGTGCCCGGGCCCACGGCCTCGAATCCAGCCTGGAGCGCCACGGCAACCTGAGCGCTGGATTGCAGAGCCATTACTCCAATGGCCTGCCGGCCGGCGATGCCAGCGTGCGCTTGCTGGTGCCGGGTGGGGAAGCGATCTCCCTGGGTCGCACCAACGCTGAGGGCAAGCTCAGTTTCCAGTTGCCTGCCCGCGCCAGCGCCGACTGGGAAATCCAGGTGGATGCCGGTCCGGGCCATAAGGACTATCTGGAACTGCCGCCACGCCAATCCCAGCCGGCTGCTGTCAGCAGCCGCAGCGAAACCGGTCTTTTGCTGGCTCGGCGCCAGCTCGGCGGCCTTGGGCTGTTGGGCTTGCTGGGGGCCGCCGGCGGCTTACTGCTGCGTCGTCAGCGTCCCTGACGCCAGCGTCACTGACGTCAGCGCCTAGTTCCGCCAGCGGCAGTGATGCCAGGGACGATTGTGAATGCCCCCATGCTCTGAGAGCCCTTTCCCTTCCTGTGACCACCGGCAGCATCGCCCTCGATCGGATCGTTGAGCGCCTCGGCAGCACCAACGATCCCAAACGCCGCTATGAGTACGTGCTCTGGCTGGCGAAGAAGCTCGAACCCCTGCCGGAAGCGTTGCGGCAGGAGGCCTACAAGGTGCGGGGTTGTGTCTCCCAGGTGTATGTGGTGGGCCAGGCGGTGGATGGCCAGCTTCATTGGCTGGGGGATTCGGATGCGGCGATCACCAAGGGCCTGCTGGCCCTGTTGATGGAAGGGCTGGAGGGATTGAGCCCCGCTGAGGTGGTGGCAATCGATCCGGCCTTCATCGCCAGCACGGGGCTACAGGGCAGCCTGACGCCTTCTCGCGCCAATGGTTTTCTCAATATCTTCAAGATGATGCAGGCCCAGGCCCGCAGCCTGCTCCCTGACCCCAGCGACCCCAGCACCGCCATCGACGCCGACACCTGAAGCGGAGCCTTGCTGCCAATCCCTGGCCAAGAAAGCCGGCGCACCCGTAGAGCTAAGGCGGCCAGTTGGTTTCTAGGATGGCTGGTTTGCAGGGTTGCGGCGCATGACCATCGGCATCGGCTTGTTGGGGCTGGGCACGGTGGGAGCCGGCGTGGCGGCGATTCTGGCCAGCCCGGAGGGGCGCCATCCGCTGGTGGCAGAGCTGGAGCTCAAACGGGTGGCCGTGCGTGATCTCAGCCGCACCAGGCCGTTGCAGCTGGCTGCCGAGCTGCTCACCACCAGCCCCGAAGCGGTGATCGATGATCCCGCTGTGGAGATCGTCGTGGAGGTGATGGGTGGCCTGGAGCCGGCCCGCAGCCTGATCCTGCGCGCCATCGCCGCCGGTAAGCCGGTGGTGACGGCCAACAAGGCGGTGATCGCCCGCTATGGCGAGGAGATCGCCGCCGCCGCCGCCGCCCGGGGCGTCTATGTGCTGATCGAAGCCGCCGTCGGCGGCGGTATTCCGATCATCGAGCCACTGAAGCAATCGCTGGGCGGCAATCGCATCCAGCGGGTGAGCGGCATCATCAATGGCACCACCAACTACATCCTCAGCCGCATGGCCGATGAGGGGGCGGCCTATGCCGACGTGCTGGCCGACGCCCAGCGGCTGGGCTATGCCGAGGCCGATCCAGCCGCCGATGTGCAGGGCGGCGATGCCGCCGACAAGATCGCGATTCTGGCGGGCCTGGCCTATGGCGGGCCGGTGCCACGCGCCGGCATCGCCACCGAAGGCATCGACCGGCTTGATGCCCGCGATGTGGCCTATGCGGCCCAGCTGGGCTTTGTGGTGAAGCTGGTGGCCACCGCCGAACGCCTTGGCTCCGGCGCCCCGGCGCCGGGCGAACCGATTCCGCTCGATGTGCGCGTCCACCCCACCCTGCTGCCGAAACAGCACCCGTTGGCGGGGGTGCATGGGGTGAATAACGCGATCCTGGTGGAAGGCGATCCGGTCGGCCAGGTGATGTTTTATGGCCCGGGGGCTGGGGCTGGCCCTACAGCCTCGGCGGTGGTGGCCGATATTCTCAACATCGCCGGCATTCGCCAGGTGGGTGGATCCGAGGCGGGCCTGGATCCCCTGCTGGCAGCTAGCAGCTGGCGCCAATGCGAGCTGGTGGATGGTTCCACGTCGCGCCATCGCAATTACGTGCGCCTGCATACCCGCGATGAAGCCGGGGTGATCGGCCGCATCGGCAGCTGTTTTGGTGCGGCGGGGGTGTCGATTCAGTCGATCGTGCAGTTCGAAGCCCGCGAAGCTGAAGGCGAGACGGAGGCCGATGTGGAGGGCGGTGCGACGGACAGGGCGGCGACCAGAGCTGGCGCCAAGGCCGAGATTGTGGTGATCACCCACGAAGTGCAGGAATCCCACTTCCGCCAGGCGCTGGCGGCGATCGAAAACCTCAGCGATGTAACCAAGGTGGCGGCCTGTCTGCGCACCCTGTAGGCCAGCACCCCGCCGGGCTGAACGGCGCCATCCAAAGGCCATAAAAAAGCCCCACCAAAGGCGGGGCTTCAGAGCGAAGGATGGGAAGGCTCAGAATTAAGTTCGGCGGCTTTCTGGCGTGGGAGCCATGCCGCCGAACCCTTGCTGCCGGACCTGACTCAGGCCTTGGCCTTGGCGCTGGCCTTGATGCGGCTCCTCAGCTTGCGGCTGAAGCCGAAGGCCATGCCGGCACCCATGAGCGGTAGGGGGCCGGGGACTTCATTTTGGGTCAAGGTATCTTTGATACTGCTGAGCGTACTGCCTGCCCCTACAGTCCATGTATCTCTTACGGTAATCGGTGAAGGTTGCGTGAATACTATTGGTCCAATTTGTGCCCCATTTATTGATGTAAGAATGGGGGTGTTGTCGACTAACTTTGTGACTGTCACGTTCGGAGGCGTTGGAGGGAGTGGAAGGGTGACGGTGCTGTCTAGCTGGACGCTTTCAAAGCCGTAGGTTGGGTCTAGTATATCTACTGTATATTCAAAGAAGCCATTTTGGCCAGGAGTAGCGGAAGGTGCGAACTGGAGGTCCAGGCTGAACAAGTCATTTTTGTAGCCGATGGGGGCATTCTCGACCCATTCAAAGACGGCTGTCCCAGTGGTTGA
>CALPNT020000044.1 GCA_943325005.2 Bifidobacterium breve
CGATGGGCTGGATCTGGCGGCGGTGCGGCTTCAGGGCCAGCTGCTGCCGGGTTTGTCACTGGTGCTGGCGGATCTGCCGGTTGAGCTGCCGGGCGAGGAGCCGTCGCCGGCGGCCCTGCCGGTGCTCACCTTTCCCGGCAATCTCGGCGACGACGACACGTTGCTGCAGGCCTGGCGCCGGATGGAGGACTGAACGCCGCTTGCCCGGCGGGTTGGTTCACAGCAAGCGGCGACTGGTTCAGGTCTCCAGGCCTCTGCCGGCTGGAGCGGGTCGGGGATCAGGCGGCCGGCTCAGCCGCCACCCAGGCTGCGGGCCAGCAGCTGCACCGGATGGAGCACCGGGATCGGCCGCGGCAGGGCCTCCATGTGCTGGCGAATCTGCAGGCTGCAGCCGATGTTGGCGCTGACGGCGATGTCGGCGCCGGTTTCGCTCAGATCCGTGGCCTTGAGACGCCCCAGCTCGGCGGCTTCCTGCGGCTGCACCAGGTTGTAGATGCCGGCGCTGCCGCAGCACACCCCCGCCTCGATCGCCTCGATCAGCTGCACATGGGGGATTCGGCGCAGCAGCTGGCGGGGCTGGTCGCGGATGCCCTGGCCGTGCAGCATGTGGCAGGCATCGTGATAGGCCAGTCGCAGGGGGCGTTCAGCGCTGGCGGGCTCGCCATCGTCGTGGCGCAGCGGCTGCAAGCCCTGCACAAAGGCTTCGGCCAGGCCCACCCGATCCAGGAACTCCTGGATGTCGGCCACCCGGGCGGCGAACTGAGCCGCTGGGGCGGCGTTGGCGAGGTGGCCCGTGCCTTGGTCGCTGGTCGCCGCAGGCCTTGCCTGTCGGGCCTCCTTCTGCTCGGGTAGGGCCAGGAGCTCGCCGTAGGCCTTGAGCGTGTGGCCGCAGCCGGAGGCCGCCACCAGGATCGCGTCCAGGGGCTCGGCACCCGCCGCCTTGCCTGGACCGATCACCGCCTCGAAGCGCTCGATCAGGCCCCAGGCCAGCTCCCGCGTCTGCTCCAATTCGCCCTGGTGATGGGTGACGGCGCCGCAGCACTGCTGGGCCGGTGGGATCACCACCTCGATGCCATTGGCGCTCAGCACTTCAATGGCGGCAGCGTTCACGGCTGGATCGAACAGGCGCTGCACGCAGCCCAGCACCAGCCCCACCCGGTAGCGCCGTTCGCCCTGGGCCGGCACCACCACAGGAAAGGCGTCGCGGAAGGCTTCCGGCGCCAGGGGCGGCAGCAACCGCTCCATCGCCTCAACCTGGGGCCCGAACAGGCGGGTGAGTCCGCTGCGACGGGCCAGGGCCTGCAGGGGTGTGCCGGCGTAGGCGCGCAGGGGGGTGAGCACGGCCCGCAGCCGTTGCGGATAGGGCAGCAGGGCAAACAGGGCGCGGCGGAAGGCCCGCTGGCCGGGGCTGCGCAGCTGCGGCGCATTCAGCAGCGGCCGGGTGGCTTCGATCAGCTGGTCGTAGCGGACGCCGGAGGGGCAGGCGGTGACACAGGCGAAACAGCCCAGGCAGCTGTCGAAATGGCTGGCCACCGTGGCGTCCAGTTCCAGCTCGCCGGCGGCGATCGCTTTGAGGGCGTGAATGCGGCCGCGAGGGGAGTCCATCTCCGTGGCCAGCACCCGATAGCTGGCGCAGGTGGGCAGGCAGAAACCGCAGTGCACGCAGGGATCGAGGGCGCCCAGGGGGGGCTCTGCCGTGGCGAGCTCGGGATCGCCTGCGGGGCTCTGGGTCGCCGGGCTCATGGGGTGCTGCGTTCCGGGCCAGTCTGCCGTGGTTGGTTGCCAGGCGGGCGCACCGGGCTGTCCAGGATCGGCTGGATCACTGGCCTGAGCCGGCGCACGCTGGCAGCTGTGGGGTGATCCGAGTCGAACAACACCTGGCGCATGGCCCCCAGCCGGCAGCCCTGGGGGCAGAAGATCGGCAGGGGATCGATCAGGGTGATGGTGGGCGGCAACCGCCTGGCGAGCTGTTGATTGAGCTGGTGGGCGTAGCCGATCTGGTGCTGGAGGGCGTCGCTGCAGCGGTTGTTCCAGCGCTCCGGGCGGAACCACTCGGGCAGGCAGGTGTCGCGTTGCAGCAGTCGGGGGCCGGCGCCGAGCAGTAGCACCCGCACCCCCTTGGCCTGGGCGCGGGCGGCGAAGTCACGCAGCGCTGCGCTGTAGAGGTCGACTTTGCCTGCGGTGGTGGTGATCGGCTGACCATCCGGCCCGAGCAGATGGTCGCGGCTGTCGCCGATGCCGACGCCGAGGTGGGAGAGGTGATAGCCGGCGATCAGGACCGCGTCGCCACTCCGGGCCCGGGTGAGGATCTCGTTGGCCCAGGCCTGCTGGAAGGGGCCACAGGCCGGCTTGACGCTGCCGTGGGACGTGGCGGGAAAGGGGCAGCCGTTCATGCTGAGGTGGCCGATGCCGTAGCCCAGGCGATGGAGATCGGACTCCAGAGGGATCAGGGCTGAGGCATGGCTATCGCCCGCCACGAACAGGGTCGGCCGGCCGGCTCGGGCTGCGGCGTGGCAGTCCCCGGCGAGCTGGTCGATCGCGCTGCGGCGGCGTTGGTCATCGGCATCGAGATGGCAGCGCGGATTGCTGATGGCGCTGCCGGCCACGGTCTGCTTGGCCAGTTGCTCGCGCACGGTGGCGGTGCGTTCGCCGGCGTACAGCTGGCGCCCCCCTGCCCCCAGGGCCAGCCAGGCCAGCAGGCCGCTCAACACCCCTGTCACCGCCACGCCCCGCAGCACGGTCTGGCCGTCGCTGCGAGCCCAGGGCCGCCGCCGCAACGGCTGTTCCACGAACCGGTAGGAGGCTTCGGCCAACACCAGCATCGCCAGCAGCTGCAGCGGCATCGTCCAGGTGTGAAGGCCGAGCGTCCAGCGGCTGAGGCTGATCACGCTCCAGTGCCAGAGGTAGAGCGAATAGGAGATCAGGCCGAGATGGCGGATCCAGGGGGTGCGCAGCAGCCGCTGCACGGCACCGGGCCTGGCGGCAGCCGGGATCAGCAGGGCGGTGGCGGCCACCGCCAGGGGCGTGGTGAAGGCCATGGCCCGTAGGGGCGCCAGGGGCAGCAGCAGCAGGGCCGCGAGGGGCAGCCAGGCCGGCAAGCTGAAGCTCAGGGCAGGAGGCGGCGGCTGGGGGTTGGCTGGGTTGACCACCCTCCGGGCCAGAGGCACCAGCAGCGCTCCTGCCGCCAGCTCCCACAGGCGGCCGGGGGTGAGCAGGTAGGCGCTGCCTGGATCGCGGCTGCCGAGCCACAGGAACCAGCCCAGCGACAGCCCGACCACCAGCAGCAGCACCAGGCGGAACCGCTGGGGTCGACCTTGGTCGCTTCCCCGGCCCAGCCCCAGCCCCCAGGCCAGCAGCGGGTAGACCAGATAGAACTGCTCCTCCACCCCCAGGGACCAGGTCTGGGTGAAGGTGTTGAGGGCGGCGTCGGTGCCGAAGTAGTCGCTGGCCTGGTGGTGCAGCTCGAGGTTGGAGAGGCCGAACAGGGCCGCGGCGCCCGTGCGCAGCGAGGGGCCGGGATCGGGGATCACCAGGCAGCTGAGCAGGGCGGTCACAGCCACGCAGAGCACCAGGGCGGGGGCCAGCCGTTGCACCCGCCGGCGGTAGAAGCCCAGCAGGAAGGCCTGCAGCGGCTGGTCGCCATGCCGCAGGATCGAGGCGGTGATCACATAGCCCGAGATCACGAAGAAGATGTCGACACCTAGGAAGCCGCTGGGCAGAACGCCGCTCTCGGTCCCGAGGTGATGACCGATCACGAGCAGCACCGCCAAGGCCCGCAACCCGTCGAGTTCGGGTCGATAGCTGATCACGGCGGGCGGGATCGTCTCGGCCCCGGCAGCGTCTGCTTTTAGGGCATCAGTCGTGCCCGGCTGGGTCATGGGGCGGAAGGGAAGCCAGCGCGGAGGGCGACCCTACCGAGCCCTCCCTCAATGGCTGCGGCGGCTTGAGCTGGACCAATCCAGCGGGCTGACTCCGCTCTGGTCAGCAGCTTGCCGCCTGCAGACGGGCCAACCAGGCTGCTGGCCGTTCGCTCCGCCCTGGCCCTCAGCCGCCGAAGTGGCGCACCACCGCTTCAGCGAAACCCGAGCAGCTCAGTGGTTCCACCCGCGGCTCCATCAGGCGGGCCAGGTCGTAGGTGACCTCTCCATGGGCGACGGCGGCGCTGAGCCCGGCGGTGATCAGATCCGCCGCCTCTTGCCAGCCCATGAACTCGAGCATCATCACGCCGGAGAGAATCACCGAGCCGGGATTGATGCGATCGAGGCCGGCGTGCTTGGGCGCGGTGCCGTGGGTGGCTTCGAAAATAGCGGCGTTGTCGCCGATGTTGGCACCGGGGGCCATGCCGAGGCCGCCCACCACGGCGGCGGCGGCATCGGAGATGTAGTCGCCGTTGAGGTTCAAGGTGGCGAGCACCGAGTAGTCGGCCGGGCGGGTCTGGATCTGCTGGAAGATGCTGTCGGCGATGCGGTCATCAACCAGCACCATCTGCTTCCACTGGCCGTTGCCGTGGCTGGTGCCGATCGCATCGAGCACGCTCTGCACTTCGGCATCCACGGCGGCCTTCTTCTCGGGCGTGAGGCTGTCGTAGCCGGGTTCAATCAGGCGGGCATTGGCCTCGAGGCTCAGGCCTGGATTGTCCTCGAGATTGCCGAGAATCCAGCTTTCCCGCTCGGTGACGCAGTCGGCCCGGAATTCGCTGGTGGCCAGCTCATAACCCCAGTCACGGAAGGCCCCCTCGGTGAACTTCATGATGTTGCCCTTGTGCACCAGGGTGACGTGGCGCTTGTCGCCCTCCAGCTTCAGAGCGTGCTGGATCGCCTTGCGGATGTGGCGCTGGCTGCCGTGCTTGCTCACCGGTTTGATGCCGATGCCGGAGCCCGCGGGAATGCGGCGCTGGCCGAGCTTGCCGTTGGCCGGAATCACCACGTCATTGAGGTGCTGAATCAGCTCGATGCAGACCGGATCACTGGCCTCCCACTCGATGCCCATGTAGATGTCTTCGGTGTTCTCCCGATAGACGATCACGTCCAGATCCTGGGGGCGCTTGTGGGGACTGGGGGTGCCCTCGTAATAGCGGCAGGGCCGCACGCAGCAATAGAGATCGAAGATCTGGCGCAGGGCCACATTCAGCGAGCGGATGCCACCGCCGATCGGCGTTGTCAGCGGGCCCTTGATGGCCACCCCATAGGTTTCGATCGCGGTGAGGGTGTCCTGGGGCAGGTACTGGTAAGTGCCGTAGAGCTCGCAGGCCTCGTCGCCGGCATACACCTTGAACCACTCGATGCGGCGCTCGCCGCCGTAGGCCTTGGCCACCGCCGCATCCAGCACCCGCTGGGTGGCCGGCCAGATGTCCACCCCGGTGCCATCGCCGCGGATGAAGGGGATGATCGGGTCGCTCGGCACCACGGGCTGGCCGTTTTCAAAGCGGATGGCGGTGCCGCTGCTCGGCGCGGTGAGCTTCTCGTAGGTGGCCATGGATGGCAGCAATGCTGCTGCGAGCCTATGTCTGGGTCCAGCCCTGGAAGGTTTGTGGTGATCGGCGCCGCGGCCGGTCACTGTGCTGGGGCTGGCCCGTGGGCCCTTGACAGTTCAGCTCAGCTCCGGCGGCGGGGGCCAGCGCTTGTTCGCAACTGCCGATCGGGGCGGCGAACCCGTTCGACTGCCTCCAGGATGGGGCCCATGAACGCCGCTGATCAGGCCCGATCGCTGGAACTGGCCCAGGCCATTGCCTCGGTGGCCAGCCTGTTTCGCGAGCATTTCCCTGACGCCCGCGCCAACCTCCAACCCTGGCGCGACGACCCCCTGACCCGGGCTTTCGGTGAGCAGGAGACCGTGGACCTGTCGTTCCATTTCCCCGGTTGGAGCCCTCGCACCCAGTGCCGCTCCGTGCTTGTTCAGTTGCGCCTGGCCGTGCCACCCGGCCGCGGCAGCTTTGCTGTGCCCCGTCGCCCACCCCTGCTGGGGGTCACCTTGAGGGGGCTCACCTACGAGCGGGAGCGCTGGTCGTTGGCGACCGTCGGCGATTGGCGCGCCCGTGGGTCCCATCTGCCCTCGCCGGCGGTGGAGCAGCGGCTGTGCCAGTTCTGCCGCCAGCTGTTCGAGCTGTTTGAGGCCTCGGCCGAGGGTCGTGATGGCGGCTCGCCCCCAGGACCGTCCAGCCAGGCCGCCTGAGGCCCTGGCCGTCGCTGGAGCTGGCGAGCCCGACGGCTACGTAACCCTTCGCAATCTTGTCACCCTTGCTGCGAATTCCGCCCTTACGTTGGATCGTCTGCCCGTGCCACCTCGAGGACCGATGCCTGTCGCCCTGGCTTCCCAACTGCGTGAGGGAACGAAGAAGGCCCACACCATGGCCGAAAACACCGGCTTCGTGAGCTGCTTCCTCAAGGGGGTGGTGGATAAGGTCAGCTACCGCACCCTGGTGGCCGATCTCTGGTTCGTCTATAGCGCCATGGAGGACGAGATCGGCCGGCTCGCCGATCACCCCGTGGTGGGTCCGATCCACGCGCCGGCCCTCAACCGCCGCGAATCGCTGGAGCAGGATCTGGCCTTTTATTTCGGTGGCGACTGGCGCAACCTGATTCGGGCCACCCCAGGGGCCCAGGCGTACGTGGCCCGCCTCCATCGAGTGGCGAAAGAGTCGCCTGAGCTGCTGGTGGGCCACCACTACACCCGCTACATCGGCGATCTGTCCGGCGGCCAGATCCTCAAGAACATTGCCCAGAAGGCGATGAATCTCGGTGAGCACGATGGCCTGCGCTTCTACGAGTTCGATGCCATTGCCGATGAGAAAGCCTTCAAGGCGAATTATCGTCTCACCCTCGATTCCCTGCCGATTGATCAGGCGATGGCCGATCGCATTGTTGAGGAGGCCAACCAGGCTTTCCACTGCAACATGGTGATGTTCCAGGAGCTGGAGGGCAACCTGATCGCGGCGATCGGCAAGGTGCTCTTCGGTTTTCTCACTCGCCGCCAGCGCTCTGGCAGCACCGAGGCCGTCGCCGCCTGAGCTTGCTGCGCCCTGTCCGTTTCCTCGTTCCCGGCACCAGCGGTCGCTTCCGCTGCGGCGGTTTGCTGGTGGAGTTGCAGAGTGCCCGGCTGGTGGCTGGCCTGCGTAGCGCTGAGGTGGTCACCTACCGGCAGCGGGAGGAGGGCCATCCCTTCCTCGCCGACCTGCTGAAGGCGGAGCCGGCACCGGGCCCGGCCCTGTGGATTGTGAGCTGGGGCTTTGATGTGCCCTGGCTGCTGCGGCGCCTGCGCGGGCGCCCGGCGGCCTATCACGCCCACAGCAGTGGCTACGGCTTCGATCTCCCCCCCGGGGTGCCGGTGCTGGCCGTGAGCCGCAACACCCTCGGCTACTGGGGCGACCGGGCCCCCCGCAACCCCCTGCTGCTCGTGCCCAATGCCCTGGAGGCGATGTGGCTGAACCGGGGGGATCGGGGCGCTGGGGCGCAGCTGCGTCGGCCGATTGATGTGCTGGTGCAGCAGCGCAAGAGCAGCCGCTATGTGCTGAAGCAGTTGGTGCCGGCTCTGCGGCGGCGGGGGCTGGCGGTGGAGGTGCAGAAGGGCTGGGTGGAGGATCTGGTCGGCCTGTTCAACAGCGCCAGCGTGGTGCTCTACGACTCGGCGGATTACTGGCGGGGTCGTGGCGTCAGTGAGGGGTTCGGACTGCCGCCGATCGAGGCGCTGGCCTGTGGCTGCGTGGTGTTCAGCAGCCTTAACCATGCCCTCGCCGATACGCTCGACCCCGGCCTGGTGGGCCACCAGATTGGCTGCGGCAGCCTGGAGAGTGATCTTGATCGGATCGCCGCGGCGGTGGCCCATCCCCAGGCCTGGCAACCGCCTGCCAGCCGGTTGACGCCCCTGCTGGAAGCCTGTTCCGAGCCGGTGCTGCTGGAGCGCTGGAACGTGGCCCTGGAGGTGCTGGATGGCCACTGGGATCGTTGGTTCGGCTTGGGTGTGGAGCCCCTGCAGCGGCGACCAACCTGGCGGATTCGGCTGGATCAGGGACTGGGGCGGCTGCGGCAGCGGCTGGGAGGGCGGCTGCCGCGCTGGCCCGCGGGCGGCTGATTTCGGGGCTGGCCGCCATAGCCTCATCCAGGAGTGATGGGCCAGCCGGGCGATTGAATCTGCTCTCCAGGAGCCGAACCTATCGACAGCTGTGCGCTCTGATGGCCTACCTGCCATCAGAGCGACTCAGCCAGCTGAAGTGGGTGGTCGCTGCTTCGATCATTCCAGGCTTTGTGGATCTCGCCTCGGTGGCGGTGATCGCCAGGCTGATGGGAGCCCTGGTTGGGACTCGCCTGGGTGACGGGGTGCCGGGGGTCAAGGTTTTCGGCGGCGATTCGGTGGATCAGGGCCTCTGGCTGATTGCCATCTTTGCCTTGTTGTCCTGGATTGGTTCTTTCGGCAAGCTTGGTCTTCAGTTTCTGCAGCAACGTCTGACAGCACGGGTCTGGATCGATCTTTCCAACCAGATCCACGCCAACGTGCTGGCACAGGGCTATGAATATCACCTAACCAAGAGCACGGCCAAGCTATCAACCTTGATGCTGAGCCATATCAAAAAGACTTCCAACTCGGTCGTCAATCCATTGCTGAAGATGCTCGGCAGTGTGTTTTCGATTGTCTTGCTTTCCGTCGGCATCCTTGTGATCGGTCGTTGGTCGGCCGTGGTGCTGATCGTTAGTCTTGTTTTTTCTTACCTCACCATATCCCAACTGATCACTCCCTACTTGCGTCATGCCTCGAGGCAGAAGTTGCGATTGGAATCGAGGGCAACCCATATTTTGCTGGAATCACTCAGCTCGATTCGTGATATTAAGCTCACCGCTTCAGAGGATCATTTCCGCGCAGCTTTTGTACGCACTGGCGAAAAAGCCAAGAGCTATGCCTGGACCACTGAGCTGCTGCCCACGATTCCCAGGGCCCTGATTGAGCCCCTCGGCATCACTTTGATCTTTGCCTTCGGTGCCGTTCCGGCCCTGCTCAGCGGCGATCGCTCTGATATTAGTGCAGTCCTGCCTTTCCTTGCCTCTTTGGCCGTGGCGGCGCTGCGCCTCACCCCGCCCCTGCAGGATTTTTTCGCTTCGATGAACCAGCTGCGTGGTGGGCTGCCGGTGATTGACGCCACGCTCGAATATCTACGCCTGCCGGCTCGGCGGCCGGCGCTCGGAGATCCGGGTGTGCCCAGTCCTCTGGGAGTTTTCCCTAAACGTTCGATCGGTCTTCGTGATGTCTGGTACTCCTATCCAGGCTCCGAGGAACCGGTGCTGCGCGGCGTTGATCTTTCGATCCCGGTCGGTTCTCGGGTCGCGTTTGTGGGCTCCACCGGCAGCGGTAAAACCACCACGGCCCAGATCCTGCTGGCCCTGCTCGATCCCAGCCGTGGTGCGCTCACCCTCGATGGCATCGCTGTGTCTGAACAGGATGTACCCGCCTGGCAGGCTTGTTGCTCCCAGGTTCCCCAGTTCATCAATCTGCTCGATTCGAGCGTGCTCGAAAACGTCGCTTTCGGCAAGAATGAAGCGGAAGTGGAGCAGGACGAGGTGTGGACGGCTCTAGAGGCAGCCCAACTTGATGAGTTTGTGAGTGAACTTCCCTACGGCCTGCATACGCCGATCGGCGAGAACGGCCTGCAGCTTTCCGGTGGCCAGAGGCAGCGCCTGGCCCTGGCACGATCTTTTTATCGCCGTTCCCAATTTCTGTTGCTGGATGAAGCCACCAGCGCCCTCGACAATCGCACTGAAAATGAGATTATTCAGGCTCTTGAGGTGATTGGTCGTCGTTGTACGACCGTGGTGATTGCCCATCGCTTGTCCACGGTGATGCGCTGTGATCGCATCTATGAGTTTGAACGCGGTCGGATCAAGGCTTTTGGCACCTTCGAGGAATTGCAGCATCGTTCTGATACCTTCCACGATCTGGCTTCGCTGGAGCGGCGGCTGGTGAACTGACTGCCGCCCTGGTCCGTCGGTCGTCCTGGCCTAGGCTGTAGTCAATCCTCAAGTTCACCTGTGTTGTCATGTCTCTGATTCTGGTGGCAGGTCCCTGCGTCATCGAAAGCAGAGATCTGGTTTTTGAGATTGCCGAACGGGTCAAGCAGATCACCGATCGCTTGGGGATCGACTACATCTTCAAGGCCAGCTTCGACAAGGCCAATCGCAGTTCCGGCAGCTCCTTCCGCGGCCCTGGCGTGTCCGATGGCCTGGCCGTTCTGGCGGAGGTGAAACAGCGCTATGGGCTGCGGGTGCTCACCGACATTCACGAAAGCCATCAGGCGGCCCCGGTGGCCGAGGTGGTGGACGTGTTGCAGATTCCGGCCTTCCTCTGCCGCCAGAGTGATTTGCTGTTGGCCGCGGCTGCGGCCACGGCCGGCACCGACAAGGTGATCAATGTCAAAAAAGGTCAGTTCCTGGCCCCCTGGGATATGGCCCAGGTGGTGAAGAAGTTGCGTGATGCCGGCGCTGCCAATCTCTGGTTGACCGAGCGCGGCAGTTGCTTCGGCTACAACACGTTGGTTGTCGATTACCGCAGCCTGCCCCAGTTGCGCGATCTGGGCTGCCCGGTGATCTTCGATGCCACCCATTCGGTGCAGCAGCCCGGTGGTCTTGGCAGCACCACGGGCGGGCAGCGTGAATTTGTCGCACCTCTGGCCCGCGCTGCTGTGGCCGTGGGTGTGGAGGGCCTGTTCATGGAGGTGCATCCCGACCCCGACAAGGCGCTCAGCGACGGGCCGAACATGGTGCCGCTGCATCGCCTCGAGGCGCTGCTGGAGCAGTTGCTGGCGATCCGGGCGACGCTGGAGCCCGGTCTGGCCGTGAGCACCCTCTGAACCTTTCCGCAGCCGGCGCCCCCACTCCGTGATCCAGCAGCTCCATCGGTTCTGGCGACATGCCAGCGGTTATCGACGCTGTCGCGCCCAGCTGGGCGCGCTTCAGCTGCTGGTGCTGGATGTCGATGGCGTGCTCACTGATGGCGGTCTCTGGACCACTGAGAGCGGCGAGGTGATCAAGCGCTTCGACGTCCGGGATGGCCTCGGCATCCGCCTGCTGCAGCAGGCTGGCGTCGAGGTGGCCTGGCTCAGCGGCGGCAAGAGTGGCGCCACTGAGCAGCGGGCCCGCTATCTGGGCATTCGCCATGTGCTCACAGGCGTTAAGGACAAGCCGGCGGCGCTTACGGCGCTGCAGGCGAGCCTGGGGATGGCGGCCGCCGGCACGGCCTTTGTCGGGGATGATCTCAACGATCTGGCGGTGCGGCCCGCCGTGGGGCTGCTGATCGCCACGGCTGACGCGGTGAGTCCCCTGCGGCGCCGGGCCGACTGGGTGCTGGATCGCAATGGCGGCGATGGGGCGGTGCGGCGGCTGGCCGACGAAATCCTGCGGGTGCGGGGTGACTGGCGGCGGCTGGCTGACCAGGGCTGGCGGGATCGCAATGACTGAACCAGCTTCAACCGCAAGAGTTCCTGTCGGCAGGTGGCCCCATGGCTGAAGCCAAGCTCGGCCTGAAGGCCCGCCTCAGCCAGGGGATCCGTAGGGCTATCCGCAGTGGCCGCCTGGCGCCGCTCTCCCGCCTGGCCGCCCTCGATCGCGATCAGTGGATGGCCTTGGCCGCCTACCGCGGCCTGGTGCAGCAGGCCTTTGCCGGTCGTCCCCTGGCGCCCCAGGTGAGCTCCGTGCTCTGGGACAACGGCGCTTTTCATGACGCCACCGAGCGCAAGCCTTTTTTCAGTCCGGCGCGGCGGGAGCTGGAGAACTCCTCCCATCACTACGGCCATGACATTCAGATCAAGCGCCGGGCGGGGCTGCCGTTGCTCGGACCGCCCTTGCCCTGGCTGCTGGAGCATGGGCTGAAGGTGAGTCCCAGCGCCACCTTTGAGCGTCCCCGTGGCTGGAGCCGTGGCTATCTCTGCATGGGTCCCCGGCGGGCCGGCTGGTTGCAGGAGCGCTTCGGCTTGGCTGCTGAGCCGATCGGCCCCTGGATCGCCTATGCCCAACCGCTGCTGCTGGCGGCCGAGATCGCCAGTCTGCGGCACCAGCTCGGTCCCACTTTGCTGGTGGTGCTGGCCCACAGCTGGGACCAGGTGGAGCGCCGCATGGATCAGCGGGCCTGCCTTGAGGCCGTGGCCCAGCAGGCCGCCAGTGGCGGCTATCGCTCGGTGATCTGGCTGCGGCACTGGAAGGATCCCGAGTTGCTTGATCTGCCACCCCAGTGGATCGTGGCCTGCAACGGCCATCGCTCCAATCCCTGGTTTCTCGATGCGCTGCGCACCCTGCTGGAGCTCAGTGATGGGCTGGTGAGCAATGCCTTCGGTACCCATCTGGGCTATGGTGTGGCGCTGGGCAAGCGCCTGCACTGGCTGCCGGTGGCAGCTGAGCAGGATCTCTCCGGCCTCAGCGGCGCCAAGGCCGAGGAGGAGGCGATCGAATGGAGCGAGCGCCAGCGGCTCAGCGCCGAACTCTCGGCCCGGCTGGCGTTGCCCGATCCGGGTTCTGCGGTGCGGGACCTGCTCGATCCCTATTGGGGCTTCGACTGCCTGCGCTCGCCAGCGGAGCTGAGGGGGTTGTTGACAGGCCAGGGGGCCGGACCTCGGCAGAGCTGGCGCGTCTGATGCCGCCGCTCGACGTCCTGGCGCCGATCGCGTCGATCGCACCTTTCCCGAGCCTTGCTCCCTTCCGGATCGATCAGGTCACCGCAGCTCCCCTGGGGATGGCGATGCTGTTCCTCGCCCAGGTGCTGCTCGCGGCCTTGATGAGCTGGGCCGCCTGGGGTGAGCGCCTCAGGCTCTGGAATGGCCTGGCCCTGCTGCTGCTGGCCCTGGTGGCCCTGTTTTTCACCCTGGCCAGCTGGGGCAACAGCGATACCACCAAGCTCTCCTATTACCTGGCCTTTGATCTCTCGCGGGTGCGGGGTGAGCCCTTCTGGGCCTTGGTGGCACCGCTGGTGATCCGTCTGCCTTATCGGATGGCCTTGGTGCATGGCCTGGTGGTGGCCGGCTATGCCGCCGCTCCTGTGCTGCTGGCCCGTCACTGGCGCGTGAGGGCCTGGGGTGGCTGGTGGAGCCTGTTGGTCGTCTGCAGCCCGCTATTGCGCAACTTTCTGCAGAACGGGGTCAGCCGTCAGGCGCTGCTGACCCTGTTGCTGCTGCCCCTGCTGCTCTGGGCCTCTCGCCTGGCCAGGATCGGGCGCTGGTCCCTGGGCCTGGCCACCGGCCTGGCGGCCACGGTGCACACCAGCTTTCCGCTCACCCTGGCCCTGGCCCTGGCACCCCGATTGGTGACGGCCCGCTCTTTGCTGCGTCTGCGCTGGCAGCTGCTGCTGCCCGCTGCTGCCGCCCTGGCGCTGCTGGTGCTCCTGGCGGCACCCCAGGCCCTGGAGAAGTTGCGGATCTACAGCTCCCTGGAAAACTATTTCCCCACCTATGCCCTGCGGCCGGAGGTGATTCGTCTGCAGCTGGCCATGGCCCTGGGGGTGGTGCTGGTTTGCTGGCAGCGGCGCCTGAGCTGGGGGCAGTTGCTGGCTTGCGACCGCAGTCGCTCTCTGGCGGTCTTCGCCCTGTTGTTCGGCTTGCTGCAGCAATCCGTGCACTGGCAGTTGCTGGCACCGATCGCCAGCCGCTTGGTGGATCCGGTGGGTCTTTACCTGTTGATCATCTGGCTGGGCTGGCTGCAGCGGCGGCGTTGCTTCTGGGCTGTGGTGCCAGCCCTGGTGGTGACGGTTCACTATTGGGTGGGGGTGCGCCTTTTGGGCTCGTTCAGCCTGGATTGCGGCAGCAATGATGAGTTCCTCTGCATCCCGGATCGTTGGCCCTGGCAGGTTCATTACTGAGCGCCCAGTTGCCCTCGCCGGCTGGGCTCGTCGGAGTCGGTGAGCAGGGTCATTCGGGCCACCCGCAGGCTGCGATGCACAAACTCCAGCGGTTGACGGCGGTAGAGCCGGTTGTGGCGCCAGAGCGGGGCCAGGCTCAGCCAGCTCACCTCGGCGGTGGTGAGCTGGCGCACCCCATACAGCGCTGAGGTGAGCCCCGCCACGACGATCGCTGCCTCCGGTCGCCGCTCCTTCAACAGCCGCACCATCACCTCCAGGCTCACGGCGGAGCGCACCGGACCGGCCAGCCAGGGGAGTTCGATGCGGCCGAAGCTGCCGTCCACCGGCGCCTTGGGATGGTCGATCAGCAGCAGCCGGTCCCGGGTGGGATCGAAGCCGTGCTGGCGTTGCAGTTGGCGCTGCCAGCTCACCAGCACCGAGAACGGGATGCGGCGATCGCTGAACTGGTGGGCCAGGTTGGGGACGGAGCAGATCCACAGGGGACGCTGGGCATCGGTGGCGGTCAGGCAGAACTCCAGGGCCTGCTGCGCCGCCGCGCGCTGGCTCTGCACCAGCAGATCAAACAGCTGGGCGCGGCCCTCCAGGGGAGGCTGGATCACCGGTTGGGGCGGGCGGTGCCACACGGGCTGTCGGCCGCTGAGCACGTAGTGCACCTGGCGTCCGGGTTCGGGAATCGGCCGGTTCAGCAGGCTGGGCAGGAGCGCCCGCAATTCGCGGGCGCAGCGGTAATAAAGGCCTAGGCCATCGCCACACACCACCAGCTGCCGGATTGATGGCAGCTGCAGGGGCTGGCGCTGCAGCTGCTGCCACTGGTTGTTGAGGCACAGCAGATCCCAGGGCTCCGCCGCACCCTCGGGCCCCTCGGGCAGCAGGCGGATGGCACCGAAGTGTTCGGGCAGCTGGCGGCGCAGCAGCAGCAGCCAGCGCTCAATCGCCGCTTCCAGGGCCGCCAGGGCGCTGGGATCGTTGCGGATCACACCGGTGAGCCAGACGCCGATGCTGGGCGGCGGCCCAGGGGCCTGGCGGCGATGGAGCAGTTCAGGCAAGGCTGCCACCACAGCCAGTTGGTGCACCAGGTGGATCAGGCCACCGGTAGCCACCAGAATCCGCCCTGCCCCTGGGGCTTGCCCGCTCGCTGGCGAGGGGGCCGACGCGATGGTCATCGCTGCAGCGGTTCGATCGGTGCCAGCCGCGGATCGAGGATCTTGGGCCCCATGCCTTCGAATTTCACCGCAATCGAGATCTTCTCGCCGCTGCCGAACAGGTGGGTGATCTCACCCTCGCCGAAGCTGGCATGACGCAGCCGATCCCCCACCGCCCAGTTGACGGCACCGCTGCGGCGGCGCACGGCGTTGCTGGGAGCACCGGCTTCGCCACCGCTTTCCACCCGCCGGCTCTCCGGTCGGTCGACGCGGGTGAGGCGATCGAGTCGCTGTTCGCGGCGGATGGCGGCACCGCCGCTGTGGGGGATGTCGCCCTGCAGCAGTTCGCTGGGCAGCTCGGAGAGAAACACCGACGGCACCGCCGGTTCGCGCATGCCGCCCCAGAGGCGCCGCTCGCAGGCATGGGAGAGGAACAGGCGCTCCTTGGCCCGGGTGAGTCCCACATAGCAGAGGCGTCGTTCCTCCTCCAGCGAGGCCGGGTCATCGAGCGAGCGGTAGCTGGGGAAGAGCCCCTGCTCCAGTCCCACCAGGAACACCACCGGGAACTCCAGGCCCTTGCTGGCGTGCAGGGTCATCAGCGTCACCCGGTCCTGCTCGGTGTCCTTGCTGTCGGCGTCGCTGGCCAGGGCCGCCGAGGCCAGGAAATCCTCCAGGGAGCCCTCCTCGTTCTCCTCCTGGTACTGGAGGGCGGCGTTGACCAGTTCACCCAGGTTGCGGCGCCGGTCTTCGGCTTCATCGGAGCCTTCGGCCAGCAATTCAGCCACATAACCGCTCTGCTCCATCACCCGCTGCACCAGCTCAGAGGGGGGGGCCTCCTGGGAACGGCGCTGCAGATCACACACCAGTTCGTGGAATTGCAGCAGGCCCTTGGCAGAACGGCCGCCGAGGGAGCGCACCGCTTCGGCGTCGCTCACCACATCCCACAGGGGGATGCCCAGCTGGCTGGAGGCATCGGTGAGGCGCTCGATCGTCGTTTTGCCGATGCCCCGCTTGGGCGTGTTCAGCACCCGCAGCAGGCTGACGGTGTCGGCGGGGTTGACCAGCAGCTTCAGGTAGGCGAGCACATCCTTGATCTCGCGGCGGTCGTAGAAGCGCAGGCCGCCCACCACCAGGTAGGGGATGCCCCAGCGCACCAGCGATTCCTCCATCGCCCGCGACTGGGCATTGGTGCGGTACAGCACGGCCATGTCGCCCCAGCGCAGCTCGGGGTGGGCGGCATCGAGCATGCGCATGCGGTGCACCACCGCTTCGGCCTCGGCGATCTCGTCGTCGCAGCGGGTGAGGCTGATCGGTTCGCCTTCACCGCGGGTGGGCCGCAGCACCTTGTCGATCCGCTCGCTGTTGTGGGCGATCAGGGCGTTGGCCGCTTCCAGGATCGTGGCGGTGGAGCGGTAGTTCTCCTCCAGCTTCACCATCGTGCGGGTGGTGTCATCGGGGGCGCGGTCGCCGAAGTCGTCCTGGAAGCCCATCAGGATCGTGAAGTCGGCGGCGCGGAAGCTGTAGATGCTCTGGTCGGCATCGCCCACCACGAACACCGAGCGCCCGGACCAGTCGTCGTAGGTCTCGGGGTCCTTGCCGTCCGTCACCAGCAGCTTGATCAGGTCGTACTGGGTGCGGTTGGTGTCCTGGTACTCATCCACCAGCACATGGCGGAAGCGGCGATGCCAGTAGGCGCGCACCTGCTCGTTCTGGCGCAGCAACTGCACCGGCAGTAGCAGCAGGTCGTCGAAGTCGAGGGCGTTGTTGGCGGCCAGGGCACGCCGGTAGAGGCGGTAGGCCTCGGCCATCTTGCGATCGCGCAGGCCTTCGGCCTTGGCCTCCATCTCCTCCGGCAGCCAGCCCTGATTCTTGGCGTTGCTGATTGCCCAGCGCACCTTTTTGGGTTCGAAGCGTTTGGGATCGAGCCCCAATTCCTGGGTGACGATCTCCTTGACCAGGCTCTGGGCGTCGTTCTCGTCGTAGATCGAGAACTGGCGGGTCCAGCTCAGGCCCTCAGAATCCTTGTACTTGTCGATGTCAAAGCGCAGCAGCCGGGCAAACAGGGCATGGAAGGTGCCGATCCACAGCTCCTTGATCACCTCCCGGTAGATGCGACTGCGCAGCTTTTTTTGCTCAATCTGGCCGAGGGTGCTCCAGGGCTGGCCGTACTGGCTCTGGGCCAGCTTCTGGGCCAGCAGCAGCTCCAGCCGCTCCTTCATCTCGCGGGCGGCCTTGTTGGTGAAGGTGACGGCCAGCAGTTCGCCCGGATCGACACCGTGATGGCCGATCAGGTGGGCGATGCGATGGGTGAGGGCGCGGGTTTTGCCGCTGCCGGCACCGGCAACCACCAGCAGGGGCCCGGTGTGGTGATCCACGGCCCGGCGCTGGGCGTCGTTGAGACCGGCAAGGAAGCTCATGGGCGGATGGTATCGAGGCAAGGGCGATGGGGCCGGGACGACATCGCCTTGGGGATCTGTCGCGGTCGCTGCGCTCGCTGGCCATCCGTCTGCCTGCTTCTGGTTCGGAGGCCTCGGCAGGGCCTTGACAGAGCCGCGCAGGAAGGCCGGGAGGGTGGCACCTAGATTGACGATGTACTCGTGGCTCCGTGCGGGAGCAGGACGAGGCGTTGATGTCGGTCCCGCTCCAACGGTTTCCCAGATGCTCCACTCCCCTGGTCCGATTCCGATCTTCATCGGCTACGACCCCCGGGAGCGGGCCGCCACTGCCGTGCTGATCGACAGCCTGGTGCAGCAGAGTTCGCTGCCTCTGGCGATCACGCCGATCGTCACGCCCCAGCTGGAGGCCGCGGGGGTGTTCCAGCGCGAGCGCGACCCCAAGCAGGCCACGGCCTTCTCCTTCACGCGCTTTCTTGTGCCCTATCTGATGGGCTACC
>CALPNT020000045.1 GCA_943325005.2 Bifidobacterium breve
GAAACTGCAGGAGGAGCTCGATGCCATGGAGCTGGAGGGCAAAAGTGCCGATGGCCTGGTCAGCATCTGGCTCTCAGGCAATCAACAACCCCTGCGGGTGGAAGTGGCCGCCGAACTGCTGAACGGCAGCAGCGAAGCGGCCGAAGCCGCCATCCTCGAAGCTCTGCGCAACGCCTACGAGCTCTCCACCGGCACGATGCGGGAGCGGATGGAAGTGCTCACCGGCGGCCTCGATCTCAACCTGCCCGGCCTGGGAGGCTGAACGCCAGGGCCCGGGCGCGCTTTGCCCCGGCGGCCGCCCTGCATCCAGCCGTTTCAGCCCTCTCGCTCGCTGAGTCCGCCCGCCAGGGGCTGGTCAGACGGCTGATCGGAACCGGGCTCCTGATCCGCCCGGGCCTCATCAAGATCGTGCTGGCGGGTACTGCGACGGGAGCGGCGGCGCAGCGACGGATCCAGCAGCGGCTCGAGCCGATCTCCCCGCTGCCTGAGCCCCGCCTCTTTGCCGCGGCTGGATCGGGCCTGCCACAGGGCCTCGATTTCGGCCAAGCACTGGCGGTAGAGCCCGTAACGATCCCAGTCGACCCCGACCGCGCAACCGTCTTCACCCAGGTGCCTGCAGTTGCTGTAACGGCAGCCGCCCTGCTCCAGCCGGGATCGCAGCTCCGGAAACAGGCCAGCCAACAGGGCCGGATCCTGGGGCAGCTCGGGCCGATTGAAACCCGGTGAATCAGCCACCAGCGAGGGTTCGGCGCCAGCCTGCCGGGGCCCCAGGGAGAACAACTCCACATGGCGGGTGGTGTGACGCCCCCGCCGCAGGCGTCCGGACACGGACCCCACCCGCAAGCCCAGATCGGGGGCCAGACCATTAAGCAGGCTGCTTTTGCCCACTCCAGAAGGGCCGCACACCACCGCAATGCCCGGCAGGCTCAAGGTCTGCCGCAGGGCCAGGAGATCATCGGAGCCGAGCTGGTTGGAAACGGCCAGGGCCGGATAACCCCAGGCCGCCACCCGCTCACACCAGCCCCGCACCTCACTCGCAGCGACCAGATCGGCCTTGCTGAACACCAGTTGAACCGCGCAACCGGTGCACTCGGCGGTGAGCAGAAAACGGGTGAGCTGGAGGGGATCGATCGCTGGTTCGGCCAGGGCCACCACCACCACCACCCGCCGCACATTGGCCACGGCGGGCCGCTCCAGCAGGCTGTGACGGGGCTCAAGCGCCGCCACGGCGCCGCGGCCAGCGGGCCAATCAATGCCATCAACGCCCACACGATCGCCGACGCAGATGCGTTGGCCGCTCTTGCCCAGGCGGGTGCGACGGGTGCAGAGCAGCTGGCCAACACCACCTGGTCCTGGTTGATCGAGAACCACCCGGCAGTAATTGGCCTCCAGGGCCATCACCTGGCCAGGACACTGGTCCAACGGCTGGGCGGCCTCCGCCGCAACATCGCTCAAGCGGGCGGCCCGCTGTCCGCACCGGCAAGCCCCCGATCGCGGCAGACCTGCAACTGAACGGCCGCAGCAGCCAGGGGGCTCACCTGGACAGCGTGACCCTCGCGGCGCAGACCCTCGACCACCATCTGCTCCGGTTCCCCGCAATCGAGCAGGATGTCCAGCCGATCGCCTGGAGCAAGCTTTTCCAGCGCCAGGCGACTGCGGATGAAGTTGAGCGGACAGGGGGTACCGCGCAGATCAAGCCGCGGCGGTGCAGGGTTGCTCATCCCTTGCCGAACAGCCCGCCGAACAGGCCACTCTTGTGGTGCACCCGCTGACCCTTGCTGCTGTGATGACCGGCCAGCTGCTCGAGCAGCGCCCGTTCATCGCCGCTGAGCCGCGTCGGCAGCTGCACCTTGATGGTGAACTGATGATTGCCCCGGGCCACCGGATTGCCCAGCCGCGGCACCCCCTTGTTCTTGAGGGTGAGCAGGGTGCCTGGCTGGGTGCCAGCGGGAATCTCGAGGGACTCAGGCCCATCGACGGTCTCCACCTCAATGGTGTCGCCGAGGATGGCCTGGAGGTAACTGAGCGGAATCTCCGAATGGATCGTGGTGCCATCCCGGCGCAGGATGGGATGGGACTTGACACTCAGGAAGACATAGAGATCGCCCGCCGGCCCGCCACGCTGACCCGCATTGCCTTCGGAGGCCACGCGCAGCCGGGAGCCGGAGTCGACCCCAGCGGGAATGTTGATGCGCAGCGTCTTGGACACCTGCTGCAGACCAGCGCCGTTGCAGCTGCCGCAGGGATCGGCGATCACCTGGCCGCTGCCCTCGCAGGTGGGGCAGGGAGCCACCTGGGTGAAGCTGCCGAAGGGTGTGCGGGTGGCACGCCGCACCTGACCAGCACCACTACAGGTGCCACAGGTGGTGGGTCCACTGCCCTCCTTGGCCCCTGAACCCTTGCAGGTGCCGCAGCTTTCCAGATGGCGCAGCTGCACTTCTTTCTCCACCCCGAACACCGCATCACGGAAATCGAGGTTGAGATCGAGGCGCAGATCATCGCCCTGGCGGGGACCACTGCGGCGGCGTCCACCGCCACCGGTGGCGGCGCCGCCGCCACCGAAGCCACTGAAAAAGGTCTCGAACAGGTCGGCGAATCCGCCCATGTCGCCCATGTCCGGCGAACCGCCACCGCCACCGAGGCCGGCTTCGCCGAACTGGTCGTAGCGGGCGCGGGTCTGGGGATCACTGAGCACCTCGTAGGCGCGGCCGATCTCCTTGAACTTGTCCTCAGCCCCGGCCTCCTTGTTGATGTCGGGGTGGTATTGGCGCGCCAATCGGCGATAGGCCCGCTTGAGGCTATCGGCATCGACATCCCTGGCAACACCCAACAGGTCGTAGTAGTCGGCCATCAGCCGCCCTGCTCCTCGCTGGAACCCGCAGCCGGAGCGGCCGCCGAACCGGCTGGCCCCGGACCCATCGAAACCTTCACCAGGGCATGGCGCAACACCCGACCATTGAGGTGGTAGCCGCGCTGGAGCTCCTCGATCACCACATCTTCAGGGTGATTCTGGCTGGGCTCCCGCAACACCGCTTCATGCAGATTGGGGTCGAAGGGTTCTCCCTCCACCCGCATCGACGAAACCCCGAGCTGCTTGAACACATCCACCAGCTGGCGGTAGAGACCCTGATAACTGCCATGCAGAGTCTGGGCCTCCTCATGCTCAGGCTTGAGCTGCTGCCGGGCCCGCTCGAAGTTGTCCACCACCGGCAGAATCTCGCCGAGCGTGGAACAGGTGATCTGCAGGCGCAGGTCGTCTTGATCGCGGCTCTGGCGCTTGCGGAAGTTGTCGAAGTCGGCGGCAATCCGCATGTACTGCCCCCGCAGCGACTCATTCTCGCTCTGCAGAGCGGCCAACTTGAGTTCCAGCAGCTGGAGACGCTCGCCTTCGCTGAGCGAGGCCCCCTCCTGGCCGCCGAAGCCTGCCGCCGCCGCGGCAGCCGCCTCGCTGCTGGCTGGATCGTTGGCAGTGACCCCAGCCGCCGCCTCAGACCTGGCCTCAGCCCCGGCCGCACTGGGATCGTCGCCTTCGAAGGGGGTATCGCTGCCCTGGGGGTTGTCGCCGCTCATGCCGGTCGCACCAAATTCGAATGGAGCCATGTTGAAGCGCCAGCCCCTCCTCCCACAAGCGGCGGAAGCCCGCACCTCTGGGAAGAGAAGCTGCGGCGGATTTGTAGCGGGCCTCACCATAGATAGCGGTTCCTGGCCAGGATTCAGGAATCCGAGAGCTCTCCACTCCATTGGGTGAACCTGATCGGTCGACCTGGGGCTTGGGCCCTGGCGCCAGGCGGCCCAACCAGCCGTTGAACCCCATACCTCCCTGCCGCGCTGAACCCCACCCCTGAACATCCAGGCCCGACCTGCCAGACCACAGGCCCAGAACCACAACCCGATTCCAGCTCTCGACGCCGGCAGCGACCATGCATCCAGACATCGCGACCCCGGGGGTCAACCATCAGGATCTGAAACGTCCGTCCCTGTTCAGCGATCTTGAGCTGGGGCAAGCGAACACCCCCCAGGCCGAACCCGATTCAGGATCCGAAGATCTCGAGGCCAGCAGCAGATCCACCGGACTCTCACCGGTGATGAGCCTGGTGGACCGAATCCTGATCGAAGCCCTCACCAGCTCCGCCAGTGACATCCATGTGGAACCCCAGGAGGACGGCCTACTGATCCGCTTTCGCCAGGACGGCGTCCTCCGCAATGTCGACACCCTGCCGAAAACGCTCACCCCGGCGGTGACCTCCCGCTTCAAGATCATGGCCGACCTGGACATTGCCGAACGGCGCCTGCCCCAGGACGGACGGATCCGCCGCAATTTCCGCGGGCGCACCATGGACTTCCGGGTCAGCACCCTGCCCAGTCGCCACGGCGAGAAGGTGGTGCTGCGCCTGCTCGACAGCGGCGCCACCCAGCTCGGGCTCGACAACCTGATCACCGACCCGATCTCGCGCGAAACCCTGCGCGAAATGGGGTCCAAACCCTTCGGCATGATCCTGGTGACCGGCCCCACCGGATCGGGAAAATCCACCACCCTCTATGCGCTGTTGTCCGAGCGCAACGATCCCAGCATCAACATCTCGACGGTGGAAGATCCGATCGAGTACAGCCTCAAAGGGATCACCCAGACCCAGGTGAACCGGGAAAAGGGCTACGACTTCAGCACCGCCCTGCGCGCCTTCATGCGGCAGGATCCGGATGTGCTGCTCGTGGGCGAAACCCGCGACCTGGAAACCGCCCGCACCGCCATCGAGGCCGCCCTGACGGGCCACCTGGTGCTCACGACGCTGCACTGCAACGACGCCGCCAGCGCCTTTGCCCGGCTGGATGAGATGGGGGTGGAACCCTTCCTGGTGAGCGCCTCCCTGCTCGGCGTGATCTCCCAGCGGCTGCTGCGACGCCTCTGCAATTATTGCCGAATGGCCTATCACCCCGACAACGAGGAACTGGCGCGCTTCGGCCTGGTGGCCACCGACGAGAACAGCATCAGCTTCTTCAAGGCCATCAGCAGCCACAACAATGATGAACCGGAATGCACCCATTGCCAGGGCCGGGGCTATGCGGGACGGGTTGGTGTCTATGAAATCCTGCGCATGAACGAGGCGCTCTCTTCGGCTGTGGCCAAGCGGGGCAACACGGAAGACCTGCGCCGCCTGGCCCTTGAAGGGGGCATGAAGACCCTGCTGGGCTACGGCCTTGATCTGGTGCGTCAGGGCCTGACCACCCTCGACGAGGTCGAACGGATGCTGCTCACCGACACGGGCCTCGAATCGGAACGGCGGGCCCGGGCCCTGACCACCCTCACCTGCAAGGGATGTGGCGCCGGACTACAGGACGAATGGCTTGAATGCCCCTACTGCTTGCGGGTACGCCGCTGAACCCGTGGATCGCAGCCTTGGCTAAAGTAAAGATGGCGCACGAACAGAGCTGAAGGGGAGAATCCTGTGGATCTTCAGATTGAAGACCTGATGATTGAACTGGTGAATGGCGGCGGCAGTGACCTGCATCTCGCTTGCGGCCAACCACCCTATGGACGATTCAATGGTCAGCTGCGGCCCATGCTGCAGAACATGAAACTCAGCGAAGATCAATGTAACCGGCTGATCTTCGCGCTTCTCAACAACTCCCAGCGCAAGATTCTGGAACAGAACTGGGATCTGGACTGTTCCTATGGCCTCAAGGACGTTGCCCGCTTCCGGGTGAATGTCTATCGACAACGCGGCACCTATGCGGCCTGCCTGCGCGCCCTTGGCAACTCGATTCCGCCCATCGAAAAGCTTGGGATGCCGCCGATTGTTGAAGAAATCAGTCGTAAACCCAAGGGCTTGGTGCTGGTTACGGGACCAACGGGATCAGGCAAAACCACCACCCTGGCCTCCTTACTGGATCACATCAACCACAGCCGCTCCGAACATATTCTCACCATCGAAGATCCGATCGAGTTCACCTACCGCAACGACAAGAGTCTCATCCACCAGCGCGAGGTCAGCGAGGACACCCGCAGCTTCGCCAATGCCTTGCGAGCTGCCCTGCGCGAAGATCCCGATGTCATTCTGGTCGGGGAGATGCGCGATCTGGAAACCATCCAGCTGGCGATCACCGCCGCCGAAACCGGTCACCTGGTGTTTGGCACGCTGCATACCAGTTCTGCCGCCCAGACTGTCGACCGCATGGTGGACGTGTTCCCCGGCGGCCAACAGACTCAGATTCGCGTGCAGCTCAGTTCCAGCCTGCTGGCCGTGTTTTCCCAGACACTCTGCAAGAGCAATCACCCCAGTAGCGGCGCCTTCGGCCGCGTCATGGCCCAGGAAATCCTGATCAACACCCCGGCGATCGCCAACCTGATTCGCGAGGGCAAAACGGCCCAGATCTATTCCCAGATCCAAACCGGAGCCAACCATGGTATGCAGACCCTGGAGCGCTCGCTGGCCAACCTGATCAAGGCCGGCAAGGTTTCGCGGGGGGAAGCGATGGAAAAAACCACCAAACCCGATGAATTGAATCGCCTGCTGGATCAGGTCTGAGCCATGACAGCGTTTTTCGTCACCTACACCACCAACTCCGGCCGAAAACGCGAACTCACCATTCAGGCTGAGAGTCCAGCCAGCGCCAGGCGGGAATTGCGACGACGCGGCATTCTCGCCAACACCTTGGTGCGCAAGGAGGCAGCAGCAAAGCCAACCGGAGCGGGTTTTGATCTCCGTACCCTGATGGAAGGCGGTATCAGCATTCGCGAGAAGGCCCTGTTCGCCAGCAAACTCTCAGCCCTGGTGGATGCGGGGGTACCGATCCTGCGCAGCCTTGATCTGATGCGCACCCAACAGCGCTCCACCCTGTTCCGCAAGGCGCTGACCAGGATGACCCAGGAGGTGAATCAGGGGGAAAGCCTGGGGAACTCGATGCGGCGCTGGCCCCAGGTGTTCGACAACCTCACCATCGCCCTGGTGGAAGCCGGCGAAGCCGGTGGTGTGCTCGATGAAACCCTGAAACGACTGGCCATCCTGCTGGAGGACAACGCCAAACTGCAGAACCAGATCAAAGGGGCTCTGGGCTATCCAATCACCGTGCTGGTGATCGCGATTGCGGTGTTTCTGGGGATGACGATCTTCCTGATTCCCACCTTCTCCACCATCTTCGAGCAATTGGGAGCCAAGCTGCCCCTGTTCACCCAACTGATGCTCGATCTGAGCAAATTATTACGCTCCTCCTTCTCCTTCTTCCTGGTTGGGGGCATCGGTGTCGGCGCCTACATGGCCGCCCGCTATTACGCCACCCCAACCGGCCGGCGCTCCATCGATGCTCTGTCGCTCAAACTCCCCCTGTTCGGAGACCTGATCCAGAAGACGGCCACAGCTCAATTCTGCCGCACGCTCAGCTGCCTCTCCAAGGCCGGTGTACCGATTCTGATGTCACTGGAAATCGTGCGCGACATCACTTCGAACTCAACCATTGGCGATGCCATCAGCTCCTCGCGCAACGAAGTGAGCGAGGGGGTACCGCTCAGTGCGGCCCTGGAGGCGAAAAGAGTCTTTCCAGACATGGCGATCAGCATGATGGCGATCGGCGAAGAGACCGGCGAAATGGATGCGATGCTCTCCAAAGTGGCCGATTTTTATGAAGATGAAGTGGCCGCCACGGTGAAGGCGATGACCTCGATGCTGGAGCCGGTGATGATCGTATTGGTGGGCATCATTGTCGGTTCAGTGCTCTTGGCCATGTATCTGCCGATGTTCTCCGTGTTTGAGCACATCCGCTAAGGGCGGTTGGCGATGCCTTCACGGGCCAGCGGCGGCAATCGTCTGACCCGCCAACCAGCCGGAACTCCAGCAATGCTGGAAGTTGAAGCCGCCCGTCACCCCATCAACATCGAGAATCTCGCCGGCGAGATATAAACCGCTCTGACGACGGCTCTCCATCGTGGCCAGGTTCACCTCACCGAGGGCAATGCCACCGGCAGTGACGAACTCCTCGCCGAAGGGGCCCCGGCCAGAGACCTGGTAGCGGCTGGCCCGCAAGGCCTCGATCAGGGCCTCCTGGGGGCGGCGGCCGAGATCCGCCCAGCGCAGTTCGGCATCGACCCCCAGCCGATCCAGCAGATGCAGCCAGAGCCGGCGGCTCAGCTCCGGCCAGGGGCGAGCATTGCTCATTTGCTTGCGGGCCTGGTCGCGGCGCAGCTCGGCAAACAGCTCCTGCAACTGCAGCTGGCTGCGGCCCCCGCTCCAGTCGACCCGCAGCTCACCCCGATAGCCGGCCTGCTTCAGATCGCGGGCGGCAAAGGCCGTGAGGCGCAGCACGGTGGGCCCACTCAGGCCCCAATGGGTGATCAACAGCGGCCCGCTCTGGCGCTGGCGGCGCGACGCGGCTCCGGCCAGGGTCAGCTCAAGCCCGACCGGATCCATCACCACCCCGGCCAGATCGGCGAGGGGATGGTCGGCCAGGCGCAGGGTGAACAACGAAGGAACCGGCGGCACCACCGTGTGGCCCAGGCCGACCGCCAGGCGATGGCCACTGGGATGGCTGCCGGTGGCCAGCAACAGCCGATCAGCCCGCAGCAACGCCCCTGAGCGCAGACGCAACTCAAAACCGCCGCCCGACCGTGCCACCGCCGCCTGCAACGCTTCACCGGTGAGCAGCCCAACCCCCGCCCGGGCCGCTTCGCGGCGCAGCGTGTCCACCACCGAGACGGAGCGCTGACTGCGGGGAAACAGGCGGCCATCGGCTTCCTCGACCAGAGCCAGCCCGCGCTGCTCAAACCAGGCCACCGTCTCGGCCGTAGCGAAACGGGAGAAGGGGCCCCGCAAGGCCCGGCCGCCGCGGGGGTAATAGGCCACCAACGCCAGGGGATCCCAACAGGCATGGGTGACATTGCAGCGGCCACCACCACTGATCAGCACCTTGTGCAGGGGCTCCGGGGTGGCCTCCAGCACCAACACCGCTGGCGACGCAGTGGCCTGCAGCCGCAACCCCTCCGCCGCTGTGATCGCCGCCATGAATCCCGCTGGCCCCCCACCGGCAACCACCAGGGACACATGGCTAGGCAGCATGGGGCAATGCAGCAGAACTATCGCTTCAGTGTGGCGCCCATGCTGGACTGCACCGATCGGCACTTCCGCGTGCTGATGCGCCAGATCAGCCGGCACTGCCTGCTGTACACCGAGATGGTGGTGGCCCGGGCCCTGCATCACATCAGCCAGGACGGCGGCAGCAGCCGCCTGGGCGAGCGCCAACAGCGACTGGAGCGACTGCTGGGCTTCGCGCCGATTGAGCGGCCCCTGGCCCTCCAACTGGGCGGCGACGATCCGGCTCTGCTGGCCCAGGCCACCCGGCTCGCCGCCGACTGGGGCTATGACGAGGTGAATCTCAACGTGGGCTGCCCCAGCGAAAAAGTGCAGCAAGGTCGCTTCGGCGCCTGCCTGATGGCGGTTCCCGAGCAGGTGGCCCGCTGTGTCGAAGCCATGGCCGCCGCCTCGCCCCTACCGGTGACGGTGAAGCACCGCATCGGCATCGACAACCAGGATTCCTACGAGGAGCTGCTGACCTTTGTGGATACGGTGGCCGACTCCGGCGCGCGCCGCTTCGCCGTGCATGCCCGCAAGGCCTGGCTGGAAGGCCTCGATCCAAAACAGAACCGCACCATCCCGCCGCTGCGCTGGGATCTGGTGCAGCAGCTCAAACGCGACCGCCCCAGCCTGAGGATCGAACTCAACGGCGGCCTCGAGCAGCTGAACCAGTGCCGGCAGCAGCTGGAGCAGCTTGATGGGGTGATGGTGGGTCGGGCGGCCTACCACCATCCACTGCGCTGGGCAGCGGTGGATGGGGACATCTTCGCGGCACCTGCGGCCGATCCGATCCGGGCCTCCAGCGTGGTGCGAGGCCTGGTACCCCATGCCGAGCGCTGGTGCAGCTCAGGCAACCGGCTCTGGCCAATCGCCCGCCATCTGGTGCATGTGGTGGAAGGGGTCAACGGTGCCCGCCCTTGGCGCGCTGCCCTGAGCCGGGCGGCGGCTGCGCCCGACGCCGGCGCGGAGGTGCTGGAAACAGCAGCCCGACAGCTGGAGGAACGGGGGCACTGAGCCCCCTACCCTGATCGGCGGCCAACGACGGGGTCGACCCCTTATCGCTCAGCCCTCGGCGCCGGGATAATCGCCGCCGCCGCCGAAATCACCGCCACCACCACTGCTGCGGCGACGGCGGGCACGACCCGCATCAAAGCTGTCACCACCGCGATCACCACCGCCGTAGCTGCGATCTTCCCAGCCCCGGGCTCCGGAACCACGCTCGCCACCACCGGCTCCGGCATAACCGCCGCCGCCAGCTGCACCGCCATAGCCGGCTCCCGCACCAGCGCCAGCGCCAGCGCCACCAGCGCCGGCATAGCTGCCGCGGCGAGCACCGCCACCACCGGCAGCGCCGCCGCCGCCAGCGCTGCGGGGTTCGGCCTTGTTGATGCGCAGGGGACGACCCATCAACTCAACCCCCTGCAGGGCATCGATGGCGTTGGTTTCCAGCTCTGGATCCGCCATCTCGACGAAGGCGAAGCCGCGCTTGCGACCGGTGTCCCGCTCCAGGGGCAGGGAGCAGTTCGCCACCTCTCCAAAGGGGGCGAAAAGCTCGCGGATGTCTTCCTGCTCAGCGCGGAAGGGCAGATTGCCGACAAAAATACTCACTGAACTGACCTGATGACCGGGAATGGGCTTGAACCGTGAGGGCCCGCATGACGCCGGAACGTCACACACGCTGCCAGGTTAAACCGCCCGTCCACATTGTTCCGAAGTCGCTGACGATCCTTGGCCGAGCCGCAAGCGGGCCAGGGCCAACTGCTGCCCCACCTGCTCGAAGCCGGTGCCGCCCTCACTGCGCCGGGCCCGGACCACCTGGCGGGGCGCAATGGCGGCATGGATGTCGGCCTCGAAGGCGGGATGGAGCTGCTGCCAGCGCTCCAGCGGCAGATCCCTGAGCAGGATCCCCTCCTGCAAACAGCCCTTCACCAAGCCACCGACCAGCTGATAGGCCTCGCGGAACGGCACATCCCTGGCCACCAGGTAGTCGGCCACATCGGTGGCATTGGAAAAATCAGATTCCACGGCCCGCTCCAGTCGCTCGGGCCGGAACACCAGCCCTTCCTCGAACAGGATCGCCATCGCCTCCAGGCAATCCAGGCAGGTGCGTACGCCGTCGAACAGCGCCTCCTTGTCCTCCTGGAAATCCTTGTTGTAGGCCAGGGGCAATCCCTTGATCATCGTCAGCAGACCGATCAGATGCCCGAACACCCGGCCGCTCTTGCCGCGCACCAGCTCCGGCACATCGGGGTTCTTTTTCTGGGGCATCAGGCTGCTGCCGGTGGCACAGCGGTCGGTGAGGGCAATGAAGCCAAACTCCTCGCTGGCCCAGAGAATCACCTCCTCACTGAGCCGGCTGAGATGCACCAGCACCAGGCTGGCTGCGGCCATGAACTCCACGGCGAAATCCCGATCACTGACGGCATCGAGAGAATTGGCATAGAGGCTGGCGAAACCCAGAGCCTCGGCCGTCTGGCGCCGATCGATCGGCACCGGCGTACCGGCCAGGGCTGCCGCCCCCAGCGGACAGATATCGACCCGACGGCGCACATCGGCCAGACGCGAGCGGTCGCGTTCCGCCATTTCGATGTAGGCGAGCAGATGATGGGCGAGGCAGATCGGCTGGGCCCGCTGCAGATGGGTGTAGCCGGGAATCAAAGTGTCGGCGTGGGCTTCGGCCTGGGCGAGCAGGGCTCGCTCGAAACGCAGCAGGGCCTGCTCGATGGCATCGATGCGGCGCCGCAGCCACAGGCGCAGATCGGTGCCGACCTGATCGTTGCGGCTGCGGCCGGTGTGCAACTTCTTGCCGAGGGATCCCAGCAGCTCGATCAGCCGCCGCTCCACGGCGAAATGCACATCCTCCGCCTCGATCGTGGGCTGAAAGGCTCCGGCGGCGGCCTCCTGGCGGATCATTTCGAGCCCCTCGATCAGCCGATCCGCCTCCTGCTCCGTGATCACGCCACAGCGACCGAGCATGCGGGCATGGGCGATCGAGCCATCGAGATCCTCCTGCAGCAACGTGATGTCGAAGCCGATCGAGGCATTGAATCGCTCGATCGCCGGATGCAGGCCCTGCTCGAAGCGGTCGCTCCAGCCCCCGGCCGCACCACCGGTCACCCCGGAGCTCGAAGGGGAGGGAGGCGTGGATTCGGCTGCCATCACGGGCCTCGCGGAGCGACTCAGCTTGGCAGCCGACCTCAGATTCCGGGGAGAGACGGCAGCATCACCTCCTCCTCCCGCACCTTGAGCACCACCATCGAGGCATCGTCCTCGAGCCGGTGATCGGCACCGACAAACCGATCCAGACGCACGAACAACTGATCCAGCAGCCCCTGGGCACTGAGACCGGAGCGGCAGGCGCCCTGAAACGCGCGCTCCAGCCGCTCCTCATCAAAGCGCTCACCATTGAAACCGGAGGCCTCGGTGACGCCGTCGGTGTAATAGAGCACCACATCGCCAGGCTCCAGAACCAGCTCAGCCCAGCCATACTCCGCTTCGCTCTGCAGACCGATCAGCAATCCCGGGGCATCGAGGCGATCGACTCGAGCCTGCTGGCGCCGCCAGATCAGGGGCGGATTGTGGGCCGCATTCGCATAGCGCAACCGACGGCTGACGGGGTTGTAATCGGAATAGAACAGCGTGACAAAACGGCGGGAATGGGCGAGATCCTCCTGGGCGAGGCGATTGAGATCCTGCAGGATGCGATCCGGGGGCAGGCCGCTCAGCACTTCCGCCCGCAACATGCCGCGCAGCAGGGTCATCAACAGGCCGGCGGGCACCCCTTTGCCCATCACATCACCCATCACCACAGCCCACTGACCCTGCTCACGGCGCCGGCCGATCAGATCGGGGCGCACCGGAATGAAGTCGTAGTAGTCGCCACCCACCTGATAAGCGGGCCGGCAACGGGCCGCCAGCTCCACCCCCTCAATCACCGGACAGTGATCCGGCAGCAGCTGGGCCTGGATCTCGGCGCCGATGCTGAGCTGGCGATCGAGCCGTTCGTGGCGCCGCATATCCTGCTGCAGCAACTCGTTTTCCAGCGCCACCCCGGTGAGGTCGGCCACCAGCTGCAGATGACGGCGGTGCACCTCGCTCCAGCTGTAGCCACGCCGACCGCTGTACACATAGAGGCGACCGCGCTGACAACTGCGGGCCACCACAGAGGTGGCGAACACCTCAGCAGGACTCAACAGCCGCCGGATCAGCGGATCGAGCAAGGCCGCCACCGCCTCATCGCCGGACTGGGCCTGCAACTGGCTGTCGGGAATGGCGAGCAGCCGCCGCAGCAGCTCGGCGGAGCGCTCGCCGGGAGTGGCCTGCAGATGGTCGCGCCAGAGGCGGCCATCGGGATGAAACACCACCAGGACGCTGGCTTCGGCCTCCACCAGACGGGAGGTGACCAGGGGCACCAGCTCCAGGAAGCGACTGAGGTTGGTGAAACTGCGCAAGGCGAAGGCCAACGAGGCCAACAGCTCCTGGTTGCGGCGCTGCTCATGATTGAGGCTGTCGAGCAGCTGCCGCACCGAAGCCGCCAGCACCTGGGGCGCAACAGCTGGAGCGGAAGGGAACCCATCCGGGCGGGCTCCTGATCCGGGGAGGGCAGGGGGCGCTTCACCAGAGACTGGCCCGCGCGGAGCCGCAGCAGGGCCGGAGACGGAAGGTCCTGGAGCGGGCCCAGCGCCGGACCCAGCGGCAGCCGCAGCGGTGATCGCCCCCGGGGGGCGGCGGGGCGGCTGGCTGCCCAAGGAGCGGCCGCAAGGGACTCGAAAGGTAGCAGTGTTGCCAGCATTCGTCGGCGGATCCGGCGGCGGTCACCGAACCAGGGACAGCCCGGCGGCCAGGCTGCCGCTGGAGGCTGCAGACCTTCGGCTGTGGCCGCCTGGCCTGGTTCAGGGGACTCCCGTCCTGCTTCCTGCTCCCGGCAGGGATTCATCCCCATCGCGGGCTGACGACGCCCGCTACCTGCTGCCACAGGCGGCTCAACGCAGCCACAACTCATGGAGAGCCGCGACATAACGCCTCACACCCCGCCCATCGGCCATTGGCCGCGGGAGCGGGCGGCCTGGCCGGAGCAGACCCCAGGCCAATGCAGCACAAAATCAGGGCTTGCAGGTGTAGCGCACGAGACAGATTTCAGGACTTGCAGGTGATAAGGCCAACCACGCTGCCTGCAGACGACATCGACCCAGGCGGAACCTGTCGGCAGCACCAATCGGCAGAGCCGTGACAGCCAAGCCAGGGGGACAAAGCTGGATCGGCAACCACAGCGACCTCGCCCAAATCATCTGGACTGAACCACAGCGATAGGGGGCAAAACAAGCGCGCCGCCAAGACTCCCGTCACTGCAAAGATTTATCAAACCCATCTGGCAGTATCCAGGGAAAAGGAAAGACGACGGGATAGGTTTCCGACGTAAATGCAAATTTATTTACACATGGTACGCATCTCATCAGCTCAACCCATCACAACCGTGGCCGGTCTGGAATCCCACATCGTTAGCCGAGACACTACTGGTACAGCGATGGTCTTCGGCTACGCAACTGCGACTGCGTGGGCATTGGCCGAACCCATCGTTACGATTCAGCCCGTCGCCCCTGGCTGGCTACTCCCTTTCGTCGGCCTGTTTGCCGGCAACTCCCTTCCTGTCAGCATCGGTGCGATTGGCTTTCAAGGGGGCAAACGACATGAGGGAAAACGAGCCAATGCAATTTTTGGTCGTGGCAAAGTAGCGGGCGTCCTCAACACTGGTGAGATCGAACAGGAGGGTTCGCTCAATAGTGTGGTCGGGGCCTCAGAGTTTGCTGGCATTGTCAACCTTGACAAGATTGAACAAAAGGGGCTATTCAATCTCCAGCTCGGCATCGGCGGAACGTTTGGCAATATCAATTTTGGCCAAGTTAAAACCAATGGCTATTCGGCTTACCTTGGTTTGGGCCTGGGCTTTGGCATTTTCAATGCTGGATCGATCGCACTTTCAGGGAAAAGCAGCCTGACTGTCGGGGCAGGCCTCCTCAATGGCATCTGGAATTTAGGCCAGCTTAAAACGAGCAATGAACGTGACATTGTCGCTGGCATCTCCGGTGGTATCGGCCTGATCAATGGCCTGGCACCAGTGGTCTCTACCACCACTCAGGTCGCAGGCCAGCCAAGTTTCACCCAGTCCAAGATCAACACTGCTGGAGGTGATGATCTGGTCTATGGAGGTGGTCTTTATAACGTCATCAACTTCCTCAACTCCACGGCCCCTGGCGTTAGCATCGCAGGACTGTTCCCCGACACAGTCCGGAACAGCCCTGAATTCCAAACAATTTGGGTGGCTGCCACGAGCACGTCTACGTCTGCTTGGACGCCCGCGCAACAATTCCCAGCGACTGCTGGTTGGAACGAAGCATTCAGCCCGGCCAATGCCAATTTGAAAGATGCTTGCTGGGGCATCGTCAACTTTGCCGACATGAACACCGGCACTGGCAATGACACCGTATTCGGGGCTGGTGATGACATCGCCGCAGACAACGCTGCTAACTTTGCGATCACTTCATTCCCCAATCATTTTGGCAGTGGCATCTTGAATGCCGCTACGGCAACCATCTCTTTGGGCGAAGGTGACGACACGCTGCGCGGCGAAACCTGGGCAGTGGGCACGCCGCTATCTCTGGCTCGCCCACCTGCTGGAATCGTCAACTATGGCTTGGTTGATGCCGGCAATGGGGACGATGTTGTTTCGGGCTATTCAGGCACCAATGCTCCTGCCAATCTGGGCATTCTCAATGAGGGCACCATCAGAACCGGAAGAGGACGCGACACCGTTGATGCTCTGACTGGCGGATTCTCTGGCGCTGGCCTGACGGATCTAGGCCTGGATGACGACACATTGATCGGCTTTGGCAGCGGTCGCTTTGACGGTGGCGGCAACATCAATGTTGTTTCCCAGAAAGACACCCTGCTGCTGGGGAATGGAACCTATGTCTGCTCCCTTTCGGCTGGCGTTGGAGGCTTCTACTCGCTGACCAAGGACACGATGGCGATGTTTGTTCAGGGTTTTGAACTGATCGGCTCAGCCAACAATCCGGGCTCAGCAATCGAGTTCTTGGCGGGGCAGACCTACAACGTGTTGGGCAACACCATCACCTCCTTCCCCACGCCAGTCCCCGGTTGACCTGAATCAGGTCCCGGCTCTTTCCCCCTGAGCCGGGACCTTGCCTGGACTGACCGGGTCGCGAGCCTGGCGATCATGGTTGACCAGCCCGGCCCAGCGCCCCGTCCTCGACGCTGTCGCCTAACGGGCCAGCAGGGCCTCGACGAACTCGAAACTGTTGAAGGGGCGCAGATCGCGGATGCCTTCACCGGCACCGATGAAGCGGATCGGCAACCTGGCCTCTGAGGCCACGGCCAGGGCCACGCCACCGCGGGCACTGCCATCGAGCTTGGTGATCACCACGCCGGTGAGACCGGCAGCGCTGGCGAAAGCCATGGCCTGGCGCAGGCCGTTCTGGCCCTGGCTGGCATCAAGCACCAACAGCGACTCCACCACCGCCTCGGGAGCCAGCTTGTCGATGATGCGCCGCACCTTGGTGAGCTCCTCCATCAGGTTGTGTTTGGTCTGCAGCCGACCGGCTGTATCCACCAGAACCAGCTCCGTGCCCTTGGCCCTGGCCGCACCGATGGCGTCGTAGACGACAGCAGCCGGATCGGCATTGGCACTGGGATTGGAAATCACCGGCACGCCGCTGCGCTCGCCCCAGATGCTCACCTGCTCCACAGCAGCCGCCCGGAAGGTGTCGGCGGCGGCGATCAGGCAGCTGTAGCCACTGCGCACGGCCAGATTGGCCAACTTGCCGAGGGTGGTGGTTTTGCCAACGCCGTTGACCCCCACCAGCAGCCAGACATTGTGGCGATCCTTCTGGGGTGCCAGCAGCGGCGCGGCGCTGGCCGCGATCGGCGCCTCCAGCAGACCGCGCAATTGCTCCTTGAGAAAACGCAGGCCTTCGGCCGGATCCACCACCTCCTCGTTCAGGCGGCGGCGCAGGGCCTCCAGCACCTGATCGGTGGCCTGCACGCCGACATCGGCGCGCAACAGGCTGGTCTCGAGATCGTCGATCACCTCCGGGGTGAGGGGATCGTCGCCGAGGTTCTCAAGCAGCTGGGTGACGAAGCCGCGGCGGGTCTTCTCCAGGCCGCGGCGCAACCGACCCAGCCAGTCGATCTCCTCGAGCGACATCTCATCGACCTTGCGGCCCTGGGCCGCCAGCACCTCCGCCGACCAGGTGAAGGTGTCGTCGAAGGCACCCAGCTGGGGCTCGCTCTCGGCCAGAGCCGGGGGAGCCGGCGCCGCCAGGGGCTGGGGCTCCCGCTCGGAAACCGGGGCCGTCGCCGTCAGCTGCTGCAGCCGTTGCTGGCGCTCAGCGGCGGCCTGCTCCAGCAGCGACAAGGCTCTGGCAACAGGTACCTGCGGAGCCAAGACGGCCTCCGGCGCCGGCGCAGCTACAACCGGGTCGGCGGCGGCCGGAGCGGTATCGCCTGGAGCGGGAACCGGAAGATCGGCCGAAAACCTCTCCGGTTCCTGCCCAGCCGCCGGGGGCTGAACCGCCGCCGAAGCCCAGGGATCGAGGGCGACAGCCGCCAGCGGGGGCGTGGGAACCACCGAAACAACGGCTGACTCCTGCAACGCTGTTGCGGCCGGTGCTGCGAC
>CALPNT020000046.1 GCA_943325005.2 Bifidobacterium breve
CTGCCGTTTCTTTGCTTGGTTCTCCGGGCAGTGTGGCCTGGAGTAGCCCCTTGAGCCGGATGGCTTGCTCACAGCCCAGGGTCATCGCAATTCTGGCCCATCAAAAAAGCCCCACTTGCGTGGGGCCGTTGTGCTCTTGGTCTGATGTGCTGATTCAGAGCGATGCGTTCAGTTGACGCTCCAGACACCACCGGCGATATTCACCAGTGGCGCAACCAAGGCCGTGCTGCACAGGAACCAGGCGAAGGCGGCACCACCGCAGCCACCGAGCCAGAAGCCACTGGCAAATTCGGCCCAGCCGGCTTTGGTGAACAGGTCGGCGGGGGGATTGTCGATGGTGACGTCCGGGGGCTGGACGTTGGGGCCATTGCCGGCCGTGCCATAGATCGACAGGCACACCGTGAGGATAGACACCAGACCGATCGTGGCTAACAGGCCGGCGGTGCTGGAGTATTCCGTGGCCCGCAGTGGGCCGGTGATGGCGAAGGGGCCGTAGAGGAAGAAGCCATGGGCCATGCCCACTTCCAGTCCCCGACGGTTAGGCGAGAGGGACGGCCGGTAGGCGGGCAGAGCGTTCAGGAACGCCCGGGTGAAATAGCTGCTGTTGACGGGGGTCGCCAGGTTGCCGACGCAGGGATCGGCCACGGGGGTGACGGTCATGGGGCGCTCTTGGGCTCGGTAGGGGGCTCGGTGAGGGGTCGGGGCAACGGACGGATCAGTCGCGCGCTTCGATCACGTTGAACAGCAGGGCCATGGCAACGGCAGGGCCGAGGATCCCCACCAGGGGAACCAGCATGGATGGGAGCCAGGCGGCCGCAAATTCTCCAGTCATGGCATTGGCCACGTACAACCGCCGGTACTGTAAGGAGACTCCTCTGCCCCACTCTTGCCGCTTCGATTGGGTGACATAAAAGTTCAGCAGAACTCGTCTGGCTCTGCGCGCTGTTCAAGGCCATGAATCCCTCTTTTCTCGGTGTCCTTGCTGCCGTTGTTCTCACCGGTCTGTGGGTGACCAGCCGGCGCCGCGTTCGGCCATTTCTGCGCACGAGCGATACCAGCGTGGTGGCGGCCCTCAATCGCGCTCAAATTGCCCTGGTGACCAGTCGGGACCCGAGTCCAGCGCTCGCTCAGGATGAGGAGGTTGGATCGGTGCTTGAGAGCACCCTTGGGGCGAGCACCTCTGCGTTTCCCGCCGTGCCGCCGCTGCCCCCTACCGGTGCTGTTCGCCAGCGGCTTGCCCTGCTGCGGCGCCTGGAGGGTTGGTCGCGGGGAAGTGCCGCCGAACGCCGTCAGGCCATGGCCCTGGCCCGCGCCTGGCGTCATCCCTGTCTGCTGCCTCTGTTGCGCCGTGGTCTTCGGGATCCTGATCCGCTGGTGATGGCTGAGGCCGCCGCCGCGATGCAGGCTTTCCGCGGCCGCAGCCAGGCGCCTGCTTCCCAGTCAAAGGCTTGGAAGTCTTGGTCTCAGGCCTCCAGTTCGGATCCCAGTTCCCGACCCCGCAAGGTGCTGCGCACGCGATAGATCGGCCGCCCCTGGCTCTCGTGGTAGGTCCGCATCTGAAGTTCTGCCAGCAGGCCGAAGCTGAACAGCTGTACCCCACTCAGGATCGCCAGGACGGCCATCAACAGCAGCGGACGGTTGCCGATGTCCATCCCCAGCAGCAGCTTTTCGCCCACCAGCCACAGCGCCAGCGCCAGTCCCGCGCCCAGGCTCACCAGGCCGGCAAAGCCGAAGACATGCATGGGTCGAGTCAGGAACCGCTTCATGAACCACACGGTCAGCAGGTCCATCAGCACGCGGAAGGTGCGATCGATGCCGTATTTGCTCTTGCCGTAGCGGCGTGGATGGTGGTTGACCTGCACTTCGCCGATGCGGGCTCCTTCGATGAAGGCGAGGGCTGGCAGAAAGCGATGCAGTTCGCCGTAGAGGTTCATGTCGGCCACCACCTCGCGGCGGTAGGCCTTGAGCGAGCAGCCGTAGTCGTGCAGTTTCACCCCGGTGACCCGGGCGATCAGCCGGTTGGCCAGCAGCGATGGCAACAGCCGGCTGATGGTGTTGTCCTGGCGCTGATGGCGCCAGCCACTCACCAGATCCAGCTGGCCTTGTTCCAGCTGGTTGAGCAGCAGGGGGATGTCGGCCGGATCGTTCTGCAGATCGCCATCGAGGGTGATCAGAATCTCGCCCCGGCTGGCATCGAAACCAGCCGCCATCGCGGCGGTTTGTCCGTAGTTGCGGCGCAGCAGTACGGCCACCAGTTCCGGTGTTCGCGCTGCCATGTCCTGCAGCAGGGCGGGGGTGCCGTCACGGGAGCCGTCGTCGACCAGCACGATTTCGAAACTGCGGCCCAAGGGCTTGAGGGCTGCGAGCAGTTGTGCGAGCAGATGGGGGAGGCTGCCTTCTTCGTTGTAGAGCGGAACCACCACCGACAGACTGGGACGGCCGGACTCCGCCATGGTCGGTAGGGCACAAGATGCATCTGAACTTAGGGGGGCAGGGGGCTGCCGTCGTGGCTGTGCATCACCCGTCCGGCGCCGCGCAGCTCCTGGCGGTAATGGCTGGCCACCGGATCCTGGTTCCGGGGGTTGAGGTCATCGAGGCCCAGGCCATTGCGGCCGTGCTCTCGGCCGGAACTGTGCAGGTAGCGCCCTCCACCCAGGTGCAGGCCCACATGGGTGCAACGCTGTGGTGTACCGAAGAAGATCAGATCCCCGACCTGCAGCAGGCTGGTCACCCCTGGCCGCACCGCCACGGGCTGGCAGAAGCGTTCCTGCAGGTAGGCGTCGCGCGGCAGCCAGATCCCCGCCGCGGCAAAGCTGGTCTGAATCAGTCCAGAACAGTCGAAATCCGGCCCCAGGCTGCCACCCCATAAATAAACATTGGGCTGCAGCATCGCCGCCTGGGCAAACCGCAACACCTGTTCAAGTCGTTGGGCGATCGTGGCTCGCTGCAGCTGCGGGAGCTGGGCCGGCGCGGCTGGTCGTCCATGGCTGGCCAGGGCCGAGCGATCCAGCCAGCAGGGGTAGCCGTCCTCCAGCAGCCGCACCCGTAGCCGGCCGCCAGCCGCGATCTCCAGCACCTGCAGCCGCCGACCCGCGGCCACCTGGGTGGCCAGCCCAGGGCCCAGGGGCCGGCTGTAGCCATCCAGGGGATGCTGCAGTTGCCAGACGCTGCCCTGGGCGATGGCTTCTGCTTTGCTGCCGGTGCCTAATCTCGCCATCAATCGAGTCTGGGGTGATGGCGTTCTACAACCCGGATCCGTCCATGGCCCAGACCCTGGCGTCCCTGGTGGCCGATCTGGAAAGCTGTGGTCGACCTGGACTGTCCAAGCAGCTCTCGATCACCTGGTTGCGTTATCCCGACTCCCTGGTGCAGCGGGCCGCCAATCTGGATGCCCGTGGCCTCGTGGAGCTGCCGGTGCGCGGTGCCAGCTGGGGGGGCGAGCGCCAGCGTTATCCCGCCAGCGTGGTCAAGTTGGTGTACCTGATGGCGGCCGAGGCCTGGTTGCAGCGCCAGTTGCTCGAGGACGACGAGGAGCTGCGCCGCGCCCTGGCGGACATGATCCGCGACTCCAGCAATGACGCCACTGGCCTGGTGGTGGACTTGCTCAGCGGCACCACCAGCGGTCCGTCCCTGCCGCCGGAGCGTTTTGGACCTTGGGTGCGGCAGCGGCAGCTGGTGAATGGTTGGCTGGCCAGCCTGGGCTGGCCCGAGTTGGAGGGCTGCAATGCCTGCCAGAAGACCTGGGGCGATGGCCCTTATGGGCGAGAGCGGGATTTCTATGGCCAGCAGCTGGACAACCGCAATCGCCTCAGCACCGAGGCCAGCGCCAGGCTGCTGCACACCGTGATCGCCGGCGCCATGGTGTCTCCACCCGCCTCGGCGCGGATGCAGGAGCTGCTCAGTCGCTCGTTGGATCCGCTGCAAAGGGCGGCCGATCCGGAGAACCAGGTGGATGGCTTCCTCGGGGCTGGCTTGCCCAGCGAGGCCCGGCTGTGGAGCAAGGCCGGTTGGATGAGCCAGGCCCGCCATGATGCGGCCTACGTGGAGGTGGAAGGCGCCGATCCTTTCCTCCTGGTGGTGTTCAGCGAAGGCACGCAGGTGGCCGGCGACGAGGAGCTCCTGCCGTTGATCGCGGCTCGGTTGCTGCAGAGCTGTCGCCAGGTTTCCGGCCATCGCGCTGGCGGCTGATCGGGCACGCCGAGCCGGGTTGGCTCATGGGTTGGGCGGCTGAAATTCTGCCGCCAGACTTTCCCGCTGCTGAGGGCCGTCGCCGCCTTGATTCAGGCTCGCTGCTGTTGCACCTCAGACGATCTCCGCGGCGAGATCGGTGGCTGGCCGCGTCGTGTCGATCGGGTGTGATTCGGGCCGACAGCAAAAAGCCCGGTTCAAGCGGCTCCAGGAGGGCTGCTTGAACCGGGCTGCTTAGACCTTGACGAGCCACCGATCCAGGGGCTGGATCGGTGGCTCGTTTGGATGGGAATCATCCGGGAACGGAGAGGGAGGGATTCGAACCCTCGACAGAAGTTGCCTCCTGTAACTCCTTAGCAGGGAGCCGCTTTCAACCACTCAGCCACCTCTCCAGCGGCAAGCCGAGCTTACCTGACCATCCCGCACACCTGGGGCAACCTGCGTGGGCACCTGGGACTGGATCCAATCCTCCGGCCTCAGTCGCCGCGGAAGATCCGTTGCACCCGTCGGCTGTCAACGTTCACCAGCAGGTCATAGGCAATCGTGCCGGCACGGGTGGCCGCCTCCTCCGGGCGCAGCACCTGGCCCTCATGGGCGCCGAAGATCAGCACGTCGTCGCCGACGCTGGCCTCGGGCAAGGCCGAGAGATCGACGGCCATGGAATCCATCGAGACCCGTCCAAGCACGCGCACCCGCTGGCCCTGGATCATCACCTCGCCGCCGTTGGAGAAGCTCCAGGGCACCCCATCGTTGTAGCCGGCAGCGACGATGCCGATTCGCTGCTGCGGTGCTTCCACCACGTAGGTGCCGTTGTATCCCACCCGCTGGCCGCGCCGCAGGTTGCTCACCTGCACCAGTCGGCTGAGGAAGGCCACGGCCAGCTCCAGTTCGATCGCGGCGGCCACGGCGGCGGAGGGATAGAGGCCGTAGAGGCCGAGGCCGAGACGCACCATGTCGAAGCGGGCGGCGGCGAAGCGCACGGCGCCGGAGGTGGCGGCGGCATGCACCACCAGGGGCTCCTCGCTTTCGGCGCGGATCGCCGTGACCGCCATTTCAAAGCGGTGCAGTTGCTCTTGGGTGTAGGCATCAGCGGCCGGATCATCGGCACTCGAGAGGTGGGTCATGACGCCGCTGAGCCGCACCACGCCGGAAGCCCGCAGCAAGCGGGCCACACCGAGGGCCTCTTCAGGCGCCACCCCGACCCGACCCATGCCGCTGTCGATCTCGAGATGGACATCAAGGCTCGCATCCATCGTGCGCAGGCTTTCCACCAGCACCTGCGCAAAGGTCAGGGAGTAGACGACCGGGGTCAGGCGCCAGCGCACGGCCTTGTCGACTTCGTCGCTGTCCATCAACAGCACCAGCACCGGCCGATGCACCCCTGCCCGCCGCAGGGCGGCCCCTTCATCGGCGGCCGATACACCGATCCAGTCGACACCGCTCTCCTGCAGGGCCAGGGCGAGACGGGCTAACTCCGTGCCGTAGGCCCAGGCCTTGAGCACGGCCAGGACGGCCACCCGGGGGCCGCAGACGGCGCGGAAGCGGGCGATGTTGTCGCGCACGGCATTGAGATCCACCAGGAAGCGGCGCGGCGCCATCGACTCCCAGATGGCGCAGGCGGCGCTGGCCAGACCTTGGCGCGCAGCGCCTTTGAGCAGCACGGTGTCGCCAGCCTGCGTGATGCTGCGCATGGTCTGCCTCAGGGCGGTGTGATCGGCGAGTTCGATCACCGGGGCCTCCGGCCGGGCTGCCCGCCAGGCGGCGGCGGTGTGGCCCTGGGCGGGATGGGGCAGCAGCAGCAGATGGCTGAAGCCCTGTTCCGCCGCCAGTTGGCCGATCAGGGCGTGCTCGCGGGCTTCGCTGCTGCCCAGCTCTCCCATGCCGCCGAACACGAACAGCCGCCGACCTTTCTCCTGACTGGAGCTCACTGTTTCGAGGGCGACCTGGACGGAGATCGGATCGTCGCTGGCACTGTCGTTGACGATCGTGATGCCATCGGGAGTTCGCCAGGTCTCCATGCGGGTGGGGCCGAAGCTGTAGTCGTGCAGCACAGCCACGATGTCGTCAACGCTGACGCCCAACTGCAGTCCGGCGGTCATCGCGATCAGCAGATCGTCCACCAGGGGAGTGGAACGGGTGCGCACCGGCAGTTGCACCCGCTGGCCGCTGAAGTCGAGGCTGAGCAGCAGGCCAGTGCCATGGGGTTGTTGCGCGACCAGGCGGGGTTCGCTAAGGCCAGCCCGCAGGCGTCGGCAGGGCACGGGGATGGCGTCCAGCAGGGGATCGGCGGGGGCGAGCAGCCAGTGCTCGGACGGCAGATTTCGGAACAGGATCATCTTTTCGCGGGCGGTGACCTCACGGCTGCCGAAGCCGCCCAGGTGGGCCAGTCCCACGTTCACCAATACGCCGAAATCGGGTTGCAGGATCCTGGCGATGCGCTCCATCTCGCCGGGGGCTGACACCCCGGCTTCGAACACCCCCAGGGCCGTACCAGGAGGGGCGGCGAGCACGGCCAGCGGCACCCCCACCTGGCTGTTCCAGCTGCCGGGGCTGGCGGCCACCCGATAGCGCCGGGCTAGCAGGGCCGTCAGCGCACTTTTGACGATCGTCTTGCCGTTGCTGCCTGTGATCGCCACCACCTGGCGGATGTGCTGGCGGCGATACCAGGCCGCCAGTTGCTGCAGGGCCTCCAGGGGGTCGTCAACTTCGATCCGCGGCAGATCCGCGATCGGGGCCAACTCGGCTGAGCTGGACGCCGTGGAGGCCGGCCAGCCCCGACGTACCACCACCAGGCTGGCTCCCGCCGCGAGGGCGGCCCCGACAAAGCCATGGCCATCACGGCTGCGGCCGCTGAGGGCGAAAAAAGCGTCGCCCGCCTGCACTCGCCGCGAATCGATCGCCACCGCCCGGATCGGTGCAGCCGCCGGCTCGCCGTGGAGCTGGCCTGCCAGCAGGCCGGCCAGCGTGCGGGGATCGGGAAGGGCCATCAGGACTGGAGGCTAACCAGTCCTGATGCGGCCAGGGTCGGTCATGCCGGACACCGATGGGATGGCCAGCTCTCGTTAGCCTGAGTTGAACTTCGGGAGGTGGCATGGGCCACGTTCTCGTGCTGAATGCCTCCTACGAACCGCTCAACATCACGACCTGGCGGCGGGCGATGGTGATGGTGCTCAAGGGCAAGGCCGAGGGCCTTGAGCATGATCCCAACCACCGGATCCGGCCGGATCACCTGCTCCCCACCGTGATCCGCCTGCACCAGTTCGTGCGAGTGCCCTATCGCCAGATGCCGCTGAGCCGCCGCAATGTCTTTCAGAGGGATGGCCATCTCTGTCAATACTGCGGCTTCAGCGGTGAGCCGCTTTCGATCGATCACGTCGTGCCCCGCAGCCGTGGCGGCGCCGACATCTGGGAGAACGTCACCACCGCCTGCTTGCCATGCAATGTTCGCAAGGGCAATCGCACTCCCAGGGAGGCCGGCATGCCCCTGCGTCGGGAGCCCCGCCGGCCCCCCACCAGCCTCAATTTCGAAACGATCCGCCGCATTCGTGCCGGTCAGAATCGTGAGTGGGCCAAATATGTGATCGGTGCCTGATGGCGATGGCGGGTTGACCGTGCTGCCTGCCCCGTCGCTCAGCCGTTGGCGCCGCTGGCCTGGCTGGCGAGCTCCTGTAGCTGTCGGCTCTGTTCAGCGGCAATGCAGGCTTCGATCACGTCTTCGAGCTGGCCGTTCAGCACGGGCTCGAGCCCGAAGTTCTGGCCGAGCCGATGGTCGGTGACCCGGTTGTCCTTGGCGTTGTAGGTGCGGATTTTTTCACTGCGATCGCCGCTGCCCACCTGGGAGCGGCGCACATCGCGTTCTCGGGCGTTGGCTTCAGCCAGCTGCCGCTCGTAGAGCTTGGCCCGCAGGATTTCCATCGCCCGTTCACGGTTCTGCAGCTGGGAACGTTCCTGGGTGCAGAACACCCGGATTCCGGTGGGTTTGTGCAGCAGGTCGACCGCGGTCTCCACCTTGTTGACGTTCTGGCCGCCGGCGCCACCGGAGCGGGCGGTGCTGATTTCCAGATCGCCCGGATCGATCTGCACTTCCACCGGATCGGCCTCGGGCATCACCGCCACCGTGGCCGTGGAGGTGTGCACCCGGCCCTGGGATTCAGTGGCCGGCACCCGCTGGACGCGATGCACGCCCGCCTCGAACTTCAGCTGGCTGTAGACGCCATCGCCCCGGATTGAAAGGATCAGCTCCTTGTAGCCGCCCAGGTCGGCTTCGGAGGCGCTGACCGGCTGCACCTGCCAGCCCCGGCCCTGGGCATAGCGTTCGTACATGCGGGCCAGATCACCGGCCCAGAGACTGGCCTCGTCACCACCGGCACCGGCGCGGATTTCCAGCATGACGCTGCGCTCATCGCGGGGGTCTGATGGCAACAGGGCGAGCGTGAGGCGCTGCAGCAGCGCGTTGATGCGTTGCTCGAGCGATTCCAGATCGTTGACGGCCAGCTCCACCAGTTCCGCCATGGCCGGATCATCCCGGTGCTCTTTGAGCAGGCTGCGGCTTTGCAGCTGCTCCTGTTGCAGCTTGCACAGCTGCTGGTGGTCGAGCACCAGCGGTTCCAGCCGGGCTCGTTCTCGGGCGATCGACTGCAGCCGCTTCGGATCCGCCGCCAGCGCCGGGTCGGCCAGCTGCCGCTCCAGGGTCTCGAAGGTCTGACAGGCCGTTTCGAGGCGTTCGCTGAGTAGGGCAGGGTCCATGGCAAAGGGCGTCCAGATGGCGGCGGGACGGCGGGCGATGAGGCGCGGTGAGCGCTCAGGACAAAAGCCGGATGTCCTGGGACATCCGGCTTGAAGACAGGTCTGATTGTGTTGTCGGCCTGCAACTTGAAGACAGGCTGATGAGCCCAATCAACCGAGATGAGCGGACAGGGCCGCTTGGCTCAGCCCATTGTCAGGCCAGCTGACTTGCCAAGTTGAACGGCAACCGGTTTGTCGTGAGCTGAACGGGCCGGATGCATAGCGTTGATTCCGAACGCTGCTGACTGGATTGCTCAGCCAGCTGGTCAGTTCTGTGGTTCCAACGTGGAGCGTTGGTTCAGTCAGCTGCGGTTTCTGCTGTCTCGTCAGTCGAGGTGGCGCTTTCGGCCGCCGGAGTGGCTGATTGCTTGGCCGTTGTGGCGGAGTCGACACCTGCCATGCCGTATTTGCGCATGAAGCGATCCACGCGGCCCTCGGTATCGAGGATTTTCTGGGTGCCGGTATAGAAGGGGTGATTGCCACTCCATACATCGACGTTGAGCTGGGGTTGGGTGGAGCCGGTGGTCATCACCACCTCTCCATTGCAGATCACCTTGGCATCGGGATACCAGGTGGGATGGATGTCGGGCTTCGGCATGACGGATGAAGCGATCGGAGACGGATACGGAGTGGGAATCAGCGCTTGGAGAACTGGGGCGCTTTACGAGCTTTCTTGAGGCCGTACTTGCGGCGCTCCTTAGCCCGGGGATCGCGGCTGAGGTGGCCTTCCACTTTGAGCGGCTTGCGATTATCAGGGGAGAGATCACACAGGGCCCGAGCCGCACCCTGCTTGATGGCATCGGCCTGGCCGGTGAGGCCGCCGCCGCGCACATTCACCAGCAGGTCGTACTGGCCTTCGAGGCCGAGCGTCTGCAAGGGAGCCTTCACCGCCGCCAGGTAAACGGGGTTGTAGTTGAGATAGTTGTCGCCGGGACGACCATTGATGGTGACAGTGCCACTGCCGGGCACAACCCGCACACGGGCCACGGCCGTTTTGCGGCGGCCGGTTCCCCAGTAGACGACACGGTTGGAGGAGCTGGTCATTTGGTGGCGGTGGCGGCGGGATCGAGGGCGAGGGGCTGGGGCTGCTGGGCGGCGTGGGGGTGCTCAGCGCCCTTGTAAACCTTCAGCTTGCGGAACATCTGGCGCCCGAGAGCGTTGTGGGGAAGCATGCCCTTGATGGCCACCTCAACAATCCGCTCGGGCAGACGACCCTGCAGGTGGGCGAAGGTTTCGGTCTTCATGCCGCCAGGGCGGCCGGAATGACGGCGATAGAGCTTCTGGGTGGGCTTGTTGCCACTGATGCGGATTTTGTCGGCGTTGATCACAACGACGAAGTCACCGGTATCGAGATGAGGGGTGTAGGTGGGCTTGTTCTTGCCACGCAGCACCTGGGCCACCTCGCTGGCCAGCCGGCCGAGAGTCTGATCCGCCGCGTCCACCACGTACCACTGGCGGTCGAGCGTGTCGAGGGAAGGCAGGGTTGTCTTGTTCATTGCGCCTGATGGGCACCGGCTGACCGGCTTGGAAGACCACCACATCCGTGCTGTACGGCGGATGGCGTGGGCTGGAGTGAACCTACCGCGCCGCCGTTCCGGTTCCAGCAGCAGGGCGTGCGCCAGGCTGAGGGACTGAAGCGATGGGATGGCAGGAGAACAGCGCCAGCCTCAAATCGGACCGATCTCAAGAAGGTGTCGAGGACACCTTGGAGATTTCCAGCCGTCCAGGCTCGGCCAGTGCTGCGTTCGCTGCCGCGCTCGCAGGCGCACTGAAAGGCACCGGTGCTGGAGGTGGATCGGACGACTTCAGCTGAAACCGCGGTTGGCAATCATACCAGGCAGCTTCAGGGAACACGGGTTCCGGGTAGCCCACCCGCAGCAGGCAGAGACCCTGGGGAGGGGCGGCCTCCCGCACTTCCGAGCGCGCCTGGGTGCGCCAGCGATGTTCGAAGGCCGCCACGCTGAGGCTCCCCTCACCCACGGCCACCAGCTGGCCCATCACCAGTCGCACCATGCCGTAGAGAAAGCCGCTGGCCTGGAGTTCCACCGTGATCAGATCCTTCTGGCGCTCCAGGCTCACCTCCTGCATGGTGGTGCGGGCATGGGCGCGGCGACTACCAGCTCGCTGGAAGGCGGCGAAATCGTGCTCTCCCACCAGGGTCTGAAGGGCGGCGTCCATGGCCCGTTCGTCGAGGCGGAGCCGATAGCGATGCCAGCTCCAGGTGCTGAGAAACAGGTTGGGGCTGCGGCCGTTGTGGATCGTGTAGCGGTAGCGCCGGTAGCAAGCCGAGAAGCAGGCGTGCCATTGGTCCGCTACTTCGCTGGCCGCCCGCACCCGGATCGTGGCTGGCAAGCGGCCATTGAGGGCTTTGGCCCAGCGTTCGGCTGGAATCGGTCCGGCGGCATCAAAGTGCACCACCTGAGCAGCGGCATGGACGCCACTGTCGGTGCGCCCAGCGGCCTCGCAGCGAATCGGGCGGTGCGGATCGAGGTCCTCGATCGCGGCCTCCAGCACCTCCTGCACACTGAGCTGATGCGGTTGGCGCTGCCAGCCGTGATAGCCAGAACCCTCGTACTGGAGGCAGAGGGCGATCCGATGGGTCGCGGCTCTCTCCAGAGACGAGGGTTCGGCAAGCGAGCCGGAGCTGGGGTTGGCGACCGTTGGGTTCAGACGAGCTCGATGATGGCCATCTCGGCGTTGTCACCGCGGCGGCGAATGGTACGGATGATGCGGGTGTAGCCGCCGTTGCGCTCGCCGTAGCGGTCCTGGGCCTTGTCGAACAGGGCGTGGACCAATTGCTTGTCGTAGATGTAGCCCATGGCGCGGCGGCGAGCCGGCAGGCTGCCGTCCTTGGCCAGCGTGATCATGCGTTCGGTCTCATCACGCAGCGCTTTGGCGCGGGCCTTAGTGGTGGTGACGCGACCTTCGCGGATCAGCTGGGTGGTGAGGCCACGCAGCAGAGCTTTGCGTTGGTCGGCGGGGCGTCCCAGCAGGGGGACTCGGCACTGGTGTCGCATGGGTCAGGTCTCGGGCTGTCGCGAAAGGGCTTCGGGGAAGGGTGGACGCAGGGGAGCGCTCAGGCGCTCGTGCGGCTCTGGGGCAGGGAGATGCCGATGCGCTCAAGGGCTTCGATCACCTCATCGGCCGACTTGGAACCGAAGTTCTTGATTTCCAGCAGATCCTCATAGCTGAAGCCCATCAGGTCGGAGACGGAATTGACCTGAGCGCGCTTGAGGCAGTTGTAGGCCCGAACCGAGAGGTTCAGTTCTTCCAGGGGGATCTGGGCTTCGGCCGAGGGTTCGGGCTCAAGGCCCGGCTCCTCATTCATGGTCAGGCTGGCCAGCGGTTGGAACAAGCCGATCAGCTGGTTCGCAGCCTGGGCCATGGCGTCATCAGGGGTGATGCTGCCGTTGGTTTCGATTTCGAGCCGCAGGCGTTCGCGGGCCGAGCCCCCTTCACCGACGGCGGTTTCGTCGACGGTGTAGTTGACGCGCTTGACCGGCATGAACACTGCATCGATCTGCAGCAGATCGATGGCACTGGTGTCCTCGTTGTGGCGGTCGACGGGGCGGTAGCCGATGCCCCGCTCGACATGCACCTCCATCTCCAGGCTGTGGCCGTCGGCCACCACGGCAATCAGCCGGGCACCGTCGATGACCTGCACCTGGGAGGAGAACTGCAGATCAGAGGCCGTGACCGTGGCCGGGCCATTGATCACCAGCCGACCGATCTCCAGTTCGCGACTGCGACTATTGACAGGTACGGATTTGCAGTTGAGCAGGATGTCCAGCACGTCTTCTTTGACGCCCGGCACCGTGGCGTATTCGTGGTTGACGTTGGCGATGCGCACGGCGGTGATCGCGCTGCCCTCAAGGCCCCCGATCAGAACCCGCCGCAGGGCGTTGCCCAGGGTGGTGGCCTGACCACGGTCGAGCGGACCGATCACGAAGACGCCCGTCTGGGAGCGGTCGTCGGCAACTTGGTGCTCGACCCGATCGATCTGGTACTGCAACACGGTCTGAGAAGGCAGAGAGGTGGACGGAGCCGGAAGGCGGTGACGCTGGGCTGGTGAGATCAGACCCGCCGACGCTTGGCACGCCGGCAGCCGTTGTGGGGCAAGGGCGTGACGTCGCGGATCAGGGTGATCTCGAGACCAGCCACCTGCAGAGCCCGGATAGCGGTTTCGCGACCGGAGCCCGGACCCCGAACCAGCACTTCGATCTGGCGCATGCCTTGCTCGAGGGCACGGCGGGCGGCGGCTTCGGCGGCGGTCTGGGCGGCGAACGGAGTGCCCTTGCGGGCTCCCTTGAAGCCACTGGCCCCTGCCGACGACCAGCTGATCACTTCACCGGCGGTGTCGGTGATCGAGACGATCGTGTTGTTGAAGGTGCTCTGGATATGTGCCACACCATTGGGCACATTGCGCTTGGCCTTCTTGGGGCCGGTTTTCTTGGCGGGCTTGGCCATGGAGGAAGCCCTGCAAAAGCAGGGAGGTGATCGTGGAACTTGGGAACCCCGGTGACGACACCCTGAGAGGGGGCAGCGGCGGGGTTGGTGCCCAGCGCCGAGGCTGGGACTTGCAGGCGGTGGGCTTTGTGCTTGGGTCGGTTCAGGCGAAACGCCGTGATCTGAACCCGAGCAACCAGTTGGTTGAGCTGTGCAGAAGAGAAGCGCGTTACTTCTTCTTACCGGCCACGGTTTTGCGCGCACCGCGGCGGGTGCGGGCGTTGGTGCGAGTGCGTTGGCCGCGCACGGGGAGTCCCATGCGGTGGCGACGTCCGCGCACGCAACCGATGTCCTGGAGACGCTTGAGGGCCATGCCCTCTTCGCGGCGCAGGTCGCCTTCAAGGGTGAAGGATTCGGCGGCTCCGCGCAGTTTCTGTACGTCAGCGTCGCTCAGGTCCTTGACGCGGATATCGGGATTGACACCGCTTTTGGCCAGGATCTTGCGGGCACGGGTGAGACCGATGCCATAGACGTAGGTGAGAGAAATCTCGATCCTCTTGTCACGAGGGATGTCGACACCGGCGATCCGAGCCACGTTGGAGAAATGATCAGGGGGGCAGGGGTTCCGCCCTGGGGCGGAGTGAGCCGCCTGGAAGGGCGGCAAACCATCCGCCAGAAGGCGGATGGGGGAGATGATCAGCGCACGGGGTCGTGATCATCGGTGGGGTGGTCTGGCTGAATGAAGGGCCCGACTAGCAGACCCAGGGAATCAGCCCTGGCGCTGCTTGTGCTTGGGATTGGTGCAGATGACCATCACCCGGCCGTGGCGACGGATCACCCGGCACTTGTCGCACATTTTCTTGACTGAGGCACGCACCTTCATGGGACTTGTGCTCTCCGATTTGCAAACGAGCACCCTATCACACGGGTCAACCCTCCCCCATGCTCTCGGCGTCTCAATCCGCCAGCAGGGCGCTGATGCGTTCGCCGATGGCCTCGACGCTGCCGGCCGCTTCGACGGCTTCCAGCAGGCCCAGCTGGCGATAGTGCTCGATCAGCGGCGTGGTCTGCTGGCGGTAAACCTCCAGGCGATGGCGGATCACCTGTTCGTTGTCGTCAGCGCGACCGCGACCGAGCAGGCGCTGGATCAGCAGCCCATCGTCGAGTTCCATCAGCACCACCCGTTCGATCCGTTGGTCGAGTTCGGCGAGCAGCCGATCGAGGGCTTCGGCCTGGGCAAGGTTGCGCGGAAAGCCATCCAGCAACCAGCCCTGCCCATGCTGCTCAAGCCGACTGCGCACGATGGCGAGCACCAGGTCATCACTGACCAGTTCGCCGCGGGCGATCACTGCCTCGACCTGGCGGCCGAGCTCACTGCCGGCTTGCACCTCGGCCCGCAGCAAATCGCCGGTGGAGAGATGCAGCAGGCCCTGGCTGGCGGCCAGGCGCTGGGCCTGGGTGCCTTTGCCGGCGCCGGGCGGACCAAGGAAGAGGAGGCGTTGCTTCATGGCTGGAAATGGGCAGGACGTCAGGAAGAGGTGACGGCGCGGTCTTGCGCAGGATCGGCGATGGCGTGAGTCAAGCGCGGGTCACTGCCGCACCATGCCCTCGTAGCGCTGCGAGATCACGTAGGTCTGCACCTGTTTGGCGGTGTCGATCGCGACACCCACCAGGATCAACAACGAGGTGGCCCCAATGCCCTGGAAGGTGCGCACCTGGGTGGAGCCCTCGACAGCCGAGGGGATGATCGCCACGAAGCCGAGGAAGAGGCCCCCCAGCAGGGTGAGACGGTTCTGAACGCCGCCGAGATAGTTGGCCGTGGCCGATCCCGGGCGCACCCCCGGGATCGCCACACCGCTGCGTTTGAGATTGGTGGCGATATCCACCGGATTGACGGTGAGCGAGGCGTAGAAGAAGCCGAAACCCAGGATCAGGGCAAAGAAGACCAGTGGATAAAGCCAGGGCGTGCTGCTGTTCGGGCTCAGGTAACCGGCGGCTTTGACCAGCCAGGCATTGCGGGTGAGGTTGGCAATGGTGAGTGGCAGGAACACCACCGCTGAGGCGAAGATGATCGGCATCACGCCACCGGCATTGAGCTTCAGGGGCAGATAGCTCTGGCGAGAGGAGAGCATGCCGGAGCCGCCCACCTGGCGTTTGGCGCTCACGATCGGAATGCGTCGGTTGCCTTCCTGAACGAAGATGATGCCGACGATCGTGACCAGGAACACCAGCAACAGCACGACGATGCCGCCGACGGTGCTGCGATCGCCTGTTTGGGCCAGCTGGATGGTGGATCCCAGCGCATCAGGCAGGGTGGCGACGATGTTGATGAAGATCACCAGCGAAGCCCCTTGGCCGATTCCGCGCTCGGTGATCACCTCACTGATCCACATCACCACCATCGATCCGGTGACCAGGGCCAGGCTGGTCTGCATGACGAACAGCCAGTCGGGCAATCCGGGCAGGGCGTACTGGCGCAGGATGAGGGCGAAGACCGTGCTTTGCAGGATTCCCCAGCCCAGGGCCACATAGCGGGTGATCTGGGCAATTTTGCGGCGACCCGCCTCCCCCTCGTTCTTCTGCAGATCCTCGAGCTGGGGCAGGGCTGCGGTGAGCAGCTGCAGGATGATCGAGGCGTTGATGAAGGGCAGAATGCCCAGCGCGAATACGCCCAGGGTGGAGAGGCCACCGCCGGTGAAGATGTTGAGGAAACCGATCAGCTGACCGCCGCGGGAAAGGAATTCCTGGAAGGCGACGCGATCGATTCCTGGCACGGGGATGTAGATCCCCAGCCGCACCAGCATCAACAGACCGAGGGTGGTGAGAACCCTGTCCCGGAGGGTCTTCGCCTGGAACAGCTGGCTGATGATTTCAGCGGCGCTGGGGTTGCGCCCCCTGCTGACGACCATGACGGATGCTGAGGGGAGATTGGGACGGAAGAGGAACGGGCGCGCTGCTGGGGAGCGGACCGACGCAAAGAGCCGCCTGCCGGCCGGATGGCTTGGCAGACGGCTCTGAACCTAGGAGCAGGCGGAGGAGGACACCGGACTCAGCCGGTGATCTCACAGGTGCCACCGGCGGCCTCGATCTTTTCGCGGGCGCTGGTGGTGAAGGCTGCCGCCTGCACGGTGAGGGTCACCGCGAGCTCACCGTTGCCAAGCACCTTGAGCGGGTGTTTGGGGCTGGTGACCAGACCTTGCTTGACCAGTGAATCCATGCTGACGGTGCTGCCGGACTTGAGATCGGCAAGCTTGCTCACGTTGATGATCGTGAACTCCTTGGGGTTGACCAAGGGGAAATGCTTCAGCTTGGGCACACGCCGATAGAGAGGCATCTGGCCGCCCTCAAAGCCGGGGCGGGTGGGCCGGCCTGAGCGTGACTTCTGGCCACGCATGCCGAAACCGCAGCTGGCACCCTGGCCAGCTGCGATACCGCGACCCTTGCGGGTTTTGCGGCGACGGGAACCGGGCTGGGGCTGGAGATTGTCGAGAGAGTAGGTGGTCATCGGGGATCTCAGGAGTAGAGCTGCTCAAGGGAGATGCCCCGCTCCTTGGCGGTCTCCTTGTGGGTGCGAAGGCCCGCCAGGGCGACCATGGCGGCACGGGCATTGTTGAGCGGGGTCTTGGAACCCAGCCGCTTGGCTAGCACGTTCTTGATGCCGGCCAGCTCAAGCACCGTGCGGATCGAACCGCCCGCAATCACCCCGGTACCGGGAGCGGCCGGCCGGATCAACACGCTGGCGGCGCCATCGCGGCCGTTGCTGAGGGTGGGGATCGAACTGGTGCGGGTGAGGGGAACCTTGACCAGATGCTTCTTGCCATCGGCCACGCCCTTGCGGACAGCCCCGATGACATCACCGGCCTTGCCGACACCGACGCCGACCTGGCCGCGTTCGTTGCCGACGACGACGATGGCGCGGAAGCTCATCTTCTTGCCGCCTTTGACGGTCTTGGAGACGCGGCGGATCTGGACGACCCGCTCCTGCCATTCGGAGTCGCGCTCCTGGCCGCGGCGGTTGTCCCGGCCTCGGCCGCCGCCACCGCGGCGATCGCGATCTCCACCTCCCTTGCCGCCGCCGCCGCCACCACGACGTTCCTGCTGCTGGCCTTCAGCCGCTGCGGGAACGTCGGACGCTGCCGGGATGTCGTTGGTCTGGATCTGGTCGTTGGTTTCGGTCATGGTGAGAGCAGGATCAGAATTGAAGGCCCGCTTCCCGGGCGGCATCGGCGAGGGCCTTGACCCGGCCGTGATACAGGTTGCCGCCGCGATCGAAGACCACCTGCTGGATGCCCTTGGC
>CALPNT020000047.1 GCA_943325005.2 Bifidobacterium breve
GGTTTCGTGCTCACCTGCGTGGCCTACCCCACCTCCGACGTGACCATCAAGACCCACGCCGAAGAAGAGCTTTATTGAGTTCGAGCCAGCTGCGCTCCGAATCTCAGGTGTGGGCTTGGCTCCTGCCAACCCCTTTCAAACCCTGGCTTCTTGCGGCTGCTGCCTTCGGGCTTTCGGATTTTGCCTTGCTTTCATCGTTCGTTTCTGCCACCCTGCGGGGTGGCTTTTTCATGTCCGTCCAGGTGCATTCCGTGCTGGTGTCCGGCAGCGAGCAGGTCAGTCCCGGCGGTCAGTACAGCTATCGCGTGCTCGGACCCTGCTGCCGTCTGTTTGATCGGGAGGAGTTGCCCTGGCCCTGCTGCCGCCTGGCCTGGCGCAGCAAGGAGCCCAGCTGGCGCCGGGTCGGTCGCCGCTTCGTGGCCGATCTGGCGGCCCGCCGTTGCCCCTCTTATGCGATTGAGCTGCTCCAGCCCGGAGCCCGGCCGACGCGCACGGTGATCACCCTGTTCCCGCAGCGCTTGGCACCGGCCCTGCAGGAGTGGTGGTACAGCAAGCAGCCGGCCTCGATGGAGCCGTGCAATCTCACGCCACCGACCCCGGTAAGCCAGGAGCAGGCGGCCTGAGCTGGGAGGTTGACTTGCCACTTCAGGCAGCGGGGCTCGACTCGGTCAACCGCAGCAGGCAACCAGCGCCGCGAACACCTGCCGCGCTTCGAAGCCGGTCACCGCTCGCCGCCGCCAGCCGAACAGGGGAGCTTCAGGCTGCCCTGGTTCTGGTGATGGACGTGCAGAGGCTCTGACTGGATCAAGCCTCCGTCAGATGTTCAGGCACCCCTGGGGGCGGGAGGCCGGCAAGGCTGGGACGTTCTGTTTCCTGCGGCGCTCCAAGCGCATCGGATCGCGTCGCTGGCGCCGTGCTCCGGGCCTTGCTGTGGCCCTCTGCTGCGCTGCTCTGGTGGTTTGGGGGGTCCAGCAGGCCCCTCTGGATCAGGAGCTGCCCCGCCAGGGCTGGGCCCCCTGCCTTGGTGTCTGTTGGCTGGGCGGCATGGCCTTGGGGATGCGGATGCAAAAAAAAAACCGGCCCCCTGAGAGGGCCGGTGCGGGATTGGAGCCGGGGGTCGGGGATCGGTCCTGATCGCCTCAGCCCCAGGGCTCCGCTACGGCCACCGAAACGGAACGAACGGAGATCAGAAGTAGATCTTGCCGCCGCCCCACTGCAGACCCTGCACCTTGGGAGCCACCAGGATGTAGCCGGCGATCAGACGGAGGTCGTCGTCGTCGAGGTTGCGCATCTGCACGAACACATCGCTGCTGCGCAGGCTGGGGTGCACGTCGGAGATGCTGTACTCGCCGTCATAGGAGGTGGGATCCTTGAGGTAGTCGACCAGCGAGTCGATCGAATCCCGCGGCGGGGTGGCCAAAGCCAGGGTTTCGGGGTCGAGGCCCACGTTCTGGTTGGTCTTGGTGATGCCGCCGGCGTGACAGGTGCCGCAGCTGGTGTTGAACAGTTTGCGACCGGCTTTGACGTCCTTTTCGCTGAGGGTGACGAGAGTGCCATCGACGGCGGATGGCACGGTGAGCTGCTCACTGCTCCACTGGGCGGCGTTGGCAGGGCCAGCGAAACAGACCAGCAACGCCAGAGGCAGAATCAGCAAGATCCGGGCTGCGGCTCGAAGGGCGGAGCGAAGGAAAGGGGCCATGGAAGAAGCCGGTGAAATGGCGGTGAGACCGCGACTGAGACCTTGTATCACGGCCAATGGGTCCCCCGCTGGGGAATCACAGGAACTGTTGCAGGCTCAGCCCTGCTCCGGCGGTTCAGCCGCGATCACATCGATGCTGAGGAAATCCTTGGCCACCTGGGTCTCGGGGAAGATTGCCCGCGCTTCGGCCACCAGGTCGTCGGGAGTCATGGCATTGCCGCTGATGTAGCGCGGACTGAGATGGGTGAGCACCAGACGCTTGACCCCGGCCTCCAGGGCCGTCTGGGCGGCCATCGTGCTGGTGGAGTGCTGGCGCGCGATCGCCAGCTCCGCTTCGGCGTGGCAGAAGGTGGATTCGTGGATCAGCAGATCGGCGCCGCGGGCGAGTTCCACCGCCGCCTCGCTGAACACGGTGTCGGTGCAATAAACGATGCTGCAGCCAGGTCGGGGCGGACCGCAGAGGGCCTCGCCACGGATCACACGGCCGTCGTCGAGGCAGACGGTGCGGCCGGCCTTGAGTTCGGCGTAGATCGGCCCGGGCGGAATCTGCAGCTGCCTGGCCATGGTCACGTCGAACCGCCCAGGCCGAGGCTTCTGATCGACCCGATAGGCGTAGGCCGGTACCCGGTGGTTCAAAGGGGTGCAGCGCACGGTCAGGTCGTCGTCGTCGAGCACCAGGGCGCCGCTGTGGGCCGCTTCCCGCACCCGATGGGTGCGTAGCGGATAGCCGATGCGGGTGGAGGAGGTGCGCAGTGCCCCATCGAGGAATTCGCGCAGCGGATCGGGGCCGTAGAGATCCACCCCCTTGCTCACCCCTGCCAGCCCCAGGCTGGCCAGCAGGCCGGGCAGGCCGAAGACATGGTCGCCATGCATGTGGGTGACGAAGATGCGCCGCAGCTGGGAGACCCGCAGATCACTGCGCAGAAACTGGTGCTGGGTGCCTTCGCCGCAATCGAACAACCAGAGCTCGGCCCGCTGTGGCAGCCGTAGGGCGACGGCCGAAACATTGCGAGCGCGGGTGGGAACGCCCGAGCTCGTGCCCAGAAAGGTGACCTGCACGGCCCGCTGCTTGCTGCGCCGCATGTTGTCACGGCGGCTGGGCGGGGCGGGCCAGTGGCCGGGATGTCCAGGCGTGGTCACAATGGTGTGCCTCGTGCCCCTGTCGCCGATTCCTGATGCCCTCCCTCGGCCCTCGGCGCCTTGGCCTGTCCCTGGTGCTTCGTTGCCTGACGGCGACTGGTCCCCGCCTGGCCGCGGCTGGTGTTGGTCTAGGCGGAGCCGGTTTTGTCCTGGCCGGGACCGGTTTGGTTCTGGCCGGGGCCGCAGCGCCACTGCTGCCCCTGGTGCTGGCGGCAACGGCGGGCACGCCGCGGCCATCTGTGGCTGCCGGCTCGGCCGTGCCCGCTGAGGCGCCGCCGCTGGTGCGGGTGCTGATCCGCCAGCAGGCCAGTCTGACGCTGGCAGCAGCAGCGTCCCCGCTTCAATTGGCCGATGCCGAGGGGAACCCGGTGGGCCTGATCGCGGCCGAGCAGCCCTTCGCGTTGCGTCAGGAGCAGGGCGGCCTGGTGGTGGTGATGGCCGGCGCCGCTGGCGCTGGCGAGACGCTGCTGCCGCTCCAGGGTGATCTCTGGATCGTGCCGTTACCGGCTTCGGGTCGCTCGGCCCTGGTGACGGTGGAGGGTCAGCTTTATCGCGGCCGCCTGCAGGTCAGGGCCGGGGACGATGGTCGCTTGCTGGTGATTAACCAGTTGCCGCTGGAGCGCTATCTGCCCAGTGTGGTGGGCAGTGAAATGCCGACGGCCTGGCCGCAGGCGGCCCTGCGGGCCCAGGCGGTGGCCGCTCGCACCTATGCGATCAGCCAGCTCAAGCCGACGGCGCTGTTCGATCTCAAGGCCACCGTGGACAGCCAGGTGTACCGGGGCGTGGCCTCGGAAACGGACTCCACGCGTTCGGCGGTGGCCAGCACCCGCTCCCAGGTGTTGATGCAGGGCAACGTGCCGATCAATGCTGTGTTCCACAGCAGCAGCGGCGGCAGCACCGAGAACAGTGGCGAGGTCTGGAGCCGCCAGCTGCCGTATCTGGTGAGCGTGCCCGATTTTGATCAGCGTTCTCCGATGCGCCAATGGCAGCAGCGGATCGAACCCGACCAGCTGCGCCGAGTCTTCCGCGAGACCGCCGGAGTCAGCCGCATCGATGTGCTTGCGGTCAGTCGCACCGGGCGTGTCCGGCGGGCCCGGGTGATCGGACCGGCCGGCAGCCTGGAGCTCAGCGGTGCCGAGTTGCGCCAGCGCCTGGGCCTGCGCAGCACCCTGGTGAAGGCCTTCCGGCTCGAGCCGGTGGCCGGCACCACCAGCACCGCCTCTGCCGCTGGGCCCGGATCCATCGCTGAGGCGTTGTTGGCGCTTCAGTCTGCGGCGGGGCCAGGTCGGGCTTCAGGGGCGCCGTCGTTGGCGGAAGTGCTCCAGGATTCGGCCAGTGGGGCGATCATCAGCCTGCTGCCAGCACCGCCAGCCGCGCCGATGTCAGCGGCCGCGGGCGCCGCCCCAGTCGCGTCGGATCGCTCCACCCCCGCAGCCGCCGATTTCCCCCAGCCGGCCCTGGAGCTGGTGGTGGAAGGACGCGGTTTCGGCCATGGTGTGGGCATGAGCCAGTGGGGTGCCTACGCCATGGCCCTGCAGGGCCGCTCCTATGAGCAGATCCTGCGGCACTACTACCGCGGAGTGGACTTGAAGCCCTACGTCAACCCTTGAGCCAGGATCCGAGCTGCAGCGGTGTGTTCTCCGGTCTCGAGCTGATCGAGCTGAACGATCCGAGTGCCGTGGCCGAGCATGTGGCGGCGCTGTTGCTGCATGAGCGCCGGCGGCGGCCGGAGCTTCCCCTGGGCCTGGCCACCGGGCGCACCATGGAGCCGATCTATCGGGCCCTGGCGCGTCAGCTGAGCCAGCTGCCCTTTGCCGAAGGGGAGCGCCTGCGCGAGCGCTGGCTGAGTTTCAACCTTGATGAGTATGTGGGCCTCCGCCCTGAAGACCCACGCACCTTCCGCGCGGTGATGACAACCAAGCTGGTGCTGCCCCTGGGGCTGGATCCCGAGCGGGTGCGCCTGCCCGAGGGCAGCGCCGTCGACCCCGACGCCGAGGCCAACCGCTATCGACGCGAACTGGCGGCCGCCGGTGGTGTCGGACTGCAGGTGCTGGGTCTGGGGCTCAATGGTCATGTGGGCTTCAACGAACCACCCTGCGCCGCCGACGTTCGTTGCCGCTGCGTCAGCCTCTCGGCCTCGACGCGGGCCGCCAACGCCGCGGCGTTCGGTGGCGATCCGGAGGCGGTGCCGGAGCGGGCCATCACCCTTGGGCTGGCCGAGATCCTGGCCGCCCGGAGCCTTCTGCTGGTGGTCACCGGAGCGGCGAAGGCGGGCATGCTGCGCTGGATCCTGCAGGGGCCGCCCACGCCGGAGCTGCCGGCCAGCTGGCTGCATCGCCATCCACGGGTGATGGTGGTCGCTGACCATGCCGCCCTGGGCCGCGGCGCCAACGGCTGAAGCGTGGGCTGGGTTTTGCCGCTCAGTCCTGGGGATGGCCCAGAACGGCCTCCAGCAAGGTTGCTTCCGCTTCGAGGTTGGCGGTCACGCTGCGCACGTCCTCCAGCTCCTCCAGCCCATCCAGCAGGCGCAGGCAGGCCCGCAGGGTCTCGGGATCGTCGAGGCGGCAACTGCTGCCGGCCAGCCAGCGATGCTCCCAGCTCGCCACGCTCAGACCCTGGTGGCGCAGGCCATCCTGCAGGGCCTCCAGATCGGCGAAGGCGCCCTGCACGTCGATGCCGTCGGCCTCGAGGCTGTAGCTCAACACGGCAGGTCCCCCCGCCTCCTCCAGGGCCAGCAGCCGTTCCAGCAGCTGCTCCTCGTTGAGTGCCTGGGGCCGCAGCCGCACCACGGAGCGTTGCTCGAACAGATAGCTCACGCAGCCGATCTCCCCGAGATTGCCGCCGTTTTTGCCAAAGGCCAGCCGCAGCTCGGCGGCGGTGCGGTTGCGGTTATCGGTGAAGGCTTCCACCAGCACCGCCACCCCACCGGCGCCATAGCCCTCGTAGCGCACCGCTTCGAACCGGTCGGCTTCGCCGCCGGCCTGGCCCGAGCCCTTGCTGATCGCCCGGTCGATATTGGCGTTGGGCACCCCGGCGGCCTTGGCCTTTTCAATGGCGGTGCGCAACTGGAAGTTGCCGGCTGGATCGGCCCCGGCCCTGGCGGCCACCATGATCTCGCGGCCCAGACGGGTGAACACGGCACCGCGGCGGGCATCGACCACGGCCTTGGTGCGTTTGATCTGGGCCCATTTGCTGTGGCCGGCCATCGTGATCAGGGAGAAGCGGGGAAACAGGGAGGCGGCAGTGGCGTGGCGCCCTTGGACGCTGGGCCGAGCGAGCGGGCTCTGGAGCCGGTTATGGTCCCAGCCGTTCCCTGGGGCGATGCAGCCATTGTGGAAGGGAGCCGGCTTGCTCTGGCGCGGCCCGAACTGGCCCCGTTCAGCCGGCTGCCGCGAACACAAGCCGCGGCAGAAGCAAGCCGCTGCCATCGGCACGGGCGATGCCGGCCAGCTGGCCATCGGCACCGACTACGGCGACGGCCGTATCGGCCGGCTGCATCTGGCTGTCAACCAGGGCACGGCCGCAGCGCCATGGGATCAGTTCGAGGTCGCTCAGGGCGCGGCGGCCCAGGTGGTTCAGGGCGGTGAGCGGATCCAGCAGCGGCGGTGGCGGTGCCAGCTCCAGTCGCTCCAGGGGGACGGCGCTGGCCAGGTTGAAGCCCAGGGCAGCGGTGCGCCGCAGCCACGCCAGCGTGCCGCCGCAGCCGAGCTGTTCCCCCAGGTCCCGGGCCAGGGAGCGGATGTAGGTGCCCGCCGAGCAGTCAACGGCCAGTTCCAGTTCGCTGCGTTCGGGATCCCAGGCCAGCAGTTCCAGCCTGTGGAGGGTCACCGGCCGCAGCGCCAGCTCCATGGTTTCGCCGCGGCGGGCGCGCACATAGGCCCGTTCACCCCCCACGTGCACCGCCGACACCTGGGGCGGGCGCTGCAGGATCGGCCCACGGAAGTGGGCCAGAGCCTGCTCGATCGTCTGGTGATCCAGCGGCGGCACCGGGCCTTGGTGCAGTAGCTCACCCTCCAGATCGTCGCTGCTGGTTGTCAGTCCCAGGCGCACCACGCCCCGATAGCTCTTGCCATCGTTCAGGTACGGCAACAGGCGGGTGGCTGGTCCGAGGGCAATCGGCAGCAGGCCGGTGACGGCGGGATCCAGGGTGCCGCCATGGCCAACCCGTTTGAGGCCATAGCAGCGTCTCACCTTGGCGACACAGGCATGGGAGGTGAGCCCGGCCGGTTTGTCGAGCAGCAAAAAACCGCAGGCCCCCTGGGGGCTTGCGGTGGCCTCAGCGGCGGCCGGGACCGTCATCGCCGTCGCTCAAGCGACGGCGACGTGGATGCGTTTGCGGTTGCGCAGACCGCGCTTGATGCTCTCGAAGTTCACCACCCCAGCGGTGAGGGCGAAGAGGGTGTCGTCGGAGCCCCGGCCCACGTTGTTACCGGGCAGCACGGAGGTGCCGCGCTGGCGGATCAGGATCGCGCCAGCCGTGACGGTTTCACCACCGAAGGTTTTGACGCCGAGGCGCTTGGAGTTGGAGTCGCGGCCGTTGCGTGTGGAGCCTGTGCCTTTCTTGTGGGCCATGGGGAGGGAGGAAGGGGTGGGGGTGGACCGCCAGGGGCGGTTTGAAAGCCATGGGGCTGGGCCCGCTCAGCTGATCGGCTTGCCGCCGACGGTGATCGACTGAACCATCACCCGGGTGAGCTCCTGGCGATGGCCGTTCTTGCGGCGGGTTTTCTTCTTGGGACGCATTTTGTAGATGATGATCTTGGGCCCGCGGCGGTGGGCCATCACCTTCAGTTCCACCTTGGCGCCAGTGATGTAGGGCTGGCCCACGGTGGTGCCGGCGGCGGTCTTCACCAGCAGCACATTTTCAAGGGTGACCGTCTCGCCCTCTTCGGCGGCGATGCGGTCGAGATCGAGGTAGCGGTCGCTCTGGAGCCAGAACTGCTGGCCGGAGGCCTCAACGATGGCGTAGGCGTCCGTGGGGCTGGGTTCGGCGGCGTTGGCACCGGAGACGGTTGGGTTGGTGGCTGGGGACTCGCTCATGGGCGTGGGGGCGTGGCCAGGCTGGTGAACGGCCTGGGACGATCCGAAGACTCCCAGCAACCGGCCACCATTGAGCCTGAGCTCACAGCAATCAGAAGACAAACAAAGAGTTTGCCTTCCCGGGCTGGCCTACGTCAACATTCAGCCTTCAGCGCCCCACCCACTCCCGCAGCGGCCCCGACCCGATCCATGCCTGAACCGGCTCTCACGATTGCCTGCCTGATCCGCGATCCGACCCTGGCGGAGGTCTGTGGGCAGTGGCTGAGTGGCAGTCGCTACCAGGTGGAGCGCTTCGATCCCGTGGCTGACCCGGTGGTGGTCCTGGATCGCCGCCGGGAGGACTTCGATGCGGTTTTACTGGAAAAGGGCGCCTTTCAGGACGACACCTCACGGACGCTGCACGCGTTGGGGCTGCTGCTGCCGGCGGTGGTCATCGGTGCTGTGAGCGGCCGGGTGGAGTACCACGACGCTGAGGTGCATCTGCCTCCGGATCAGCTGGAGCAGCTTGGATACAGCCTCGATGCGGCGCTTTCGCGCTTCGTGCGCCGCAGTTTGCTCAGTGCGGGCAGCCTGGAGCGCGGCAGTGAGCAGCCCAGCACCGATCGCTGGAAGCTGGCCAATCGGCTCAAAGGCCGGCTGAGTTATCTGGGGGTTTACTACAAACGCGATCCCGACCGCTTTCTTCGCAACCTGGCTGCCACCGAACGGGAGGAGCTGCTGCGATCACTGACGCGCACCTACCGTGATCTTCTGCTCAGCTACTTCCGCGATCCGGCCGCCGCCAACCAGGCGCTTGAGAGTTACGTGAATACGGCTTTCTTCATTGATCTGCCGATCACGCAAACCGTTGAAATCCACATGAACCTGATCGAAGGTTTCTCGAAGCAGCTTATGCTGGAGGGACACAAGCAAGATTTTCTCCAGGATTACCGGCTGGCCCTGCTCGATGTGATGGCCCATCTCTGTGAACTGTATCGACATTCCATCCCCCCTGATGCACCATTGGCTTTGACTTCCGCCAGCTCCGAAGCTCACCGCCCATCCACCTCGTCACGGATTGGTGACGCCCCTGCGAACCACCGAACGGCATGGACATGACTTCGCGCAAAACTTACATCCTCAAGCTTTACGTTGCAGGCAACACGCCCAACTCCATGCGGGCCCTCAAGACCTTGCGCAACATTCTCGAGACCGAATTTCGAGGTGTTTACGCGCTCAAAGTAATCGATGTTCTCAAGAACCCGCAGTTGGCTGAGGAGGACAAGATTCTTGCTACCCCAACCCTGGCCAAGATTCTGCCGCCGCCGGTACGGCGCATCATCGGCGATCTCTCCGATCGGGAGCGGGTGCTGATTGGTCTCGATCTGCTTTACGAGGAACTGTTTGAGGATGGCTACGGCGAGGGGGAAGAAGACTTCACCTCTTCCCCCGCTGCGCTCGATGATCAGGCGTCGACGGGGGCTCCGGAGCCGGAACCCACCTGAAGTCCCAGTCTCCAGTTTTTCCCAGCCCACTGTTTCCTCTCTACTTTCAATCCACTTCTTCAATGCAGGATCCCACTCTCACCAGCACACCGCCGATGCAGGTGCAGAAGCTGCCCACGGGGATGGAGGGATTTGACGACATCCTTCATGGCGGTCTGCCGATAGCCCGATCAACCTTGATCAGCGGCACCTCGGGTACGGGGAAGACCGTTTTCTCTCTGAATTTTCTCTACAATGGAATTCGGGATTTTAATGAGCCCGGTATCTTCGTCACCTTTGAGGAGTCGCCGCTCGATATTCTCCGTAATGCCGCCAGCTTCGGCTGGAATCTGCAGGAGATGGTGGAGCAGGACAAACTCTTCATTCTTGATGCTTCGCCGGATCCTGATGGCCAGGATGTGGCAGGCAGTTTTGATCTCTCTGGCTTGATCGAACGCATTAATTACGCCATCCGCAAGTACAAGGCCCGCCGCGTGGCGATCGATTCGATCACGGCTGTCTTCCAGCAATACGATGCCGTATCGGTGGTGCGACGTGAAATTTTCCGCTTGATTGCCAGGCTCAAGGAGATCGGAGTCACCACGGTGATGACCACCGAGCGCATCGATGAGTATGGCCCGATTGCCCGCTACGGCGTTGAGGAGTTTGTTTCCGATAATGTGGTGATTTTGCGTAATGTGTTGGAAGGTGAGCGGCGGCGGCGCACGGTGGAGATTCTCAAGCTGCGCGGCACCACGCACATGAAGGGTGAGTTCCCCTTCACGATGGGTGCCCATGGGGTGAGCATCTTTCCGCTCGGAGCGATGCGCCTCACCCAGCGCTCGTCCAACGTGCGGATCAGTTCCGGTGTGCCGCGCCTCGACGAGATGTGTGGCGGTGGTTTCTTCAAGGATTCGATCATCCTGGCAACTGGGGCCACCGGCACCGGCAAGACGTTGCTGGTGTCCAAATTCGTGGAGGATGCCTGCCGCAACCGGGAGCGGGCCATTCTGTTTGCCTACGAGGAATCACGCTCCCAGCTGCTGCGCAACGCCACCAGCTGGGGCATGGATTTCGAGCAGATGGAGCAGGACGGCCTGCTGAAGATCATCTGCGCCTATCCCGAATCCACGGGCCTTGAAGATCATCTACAGATCATCAAAACGGAGATCAGCCAGTTCAAGCCGTCGCGCATGGCGATCGATTCGCTCAGTGCCCTGGCCCGGGGGGTGAGCCACAATGCCTTCCGTCAGTTTGTGATCGGCGTCACGGGGTATGCCAAGCAGGAGGAGATTGCCGGCTTCTTTACGAACACCTCTGAGGAGTTCATGGGTAGCCATTCAATCACCGATTCCCATATCTCTACGATCACCGATACCATCTTGTTGCTCCAGTATGTGGAGATTCGCGGTGAGATGGCCCGGGCTCTGAACGTGTTCAAAATGCGCGGTTCCTGGCACGACAAGGGCATCCGCGAGTTTGTGATCACCGGCAACGGCCCGGAGATCAAGGATTCCTTCTCCAACTTCGAGCGCATCATCAGCGGGGTGCCGCACCGCATCACCACCGATGAACGGGTCGATCTGGCTCGGATTGTGCGCAGTGTCGAGAGTGAGAATTGAGCTGTGGTTTCGTTACCGCTAGGTGCTGACCAGCTCCTGGCGGTTGTATTCGCGCCGTTCGGCCTGGACGGCCAGTTCGTCGAGGTCGGAATGCTCCAGCGGCAGATCAAACCAGAAGGTGGTGCCTACCCCTGGCTCGCTGGCCATGCGCACGCGGGTGCCATGCTTCTCCAGGATGCCACGCACAATCGAGAGGCCCAGGCCGGTGCCTGCCTCGGTATGCACAGCGTTCTCCACCCGGAAGAAGCGTTCGAAGATACGCTCCTGGTCGGCGGGGGAGATGCCGTAGCCCGTATCGCCGATCTCGATGCGCAGCCTTGGCAGCGGTGAGGTGAGGGCACAGTTTGGATTGTTGCCGGGACCGTGGCTGGGATCGAATGGGCACTGGTCGGGCCAGGGATAGGCCCGCAGTGTCAGGGAGCCACCGGGGGGGGTGAACTTGAGGGCGTTGCCCACCAGATTGTCAAACACCTGCAACAGCTGATCCCAGCTGCCTAACACCCTCGGCAGCTGATCCTCGGCCTTGAAGTGAAGCGATACGCCCTTGTCTTCGGCGTTGAGTCGGTAGGTGCGCAGGGTTTGTTCGATCGCCGGGGTGATGGCGATCGGCTCCAGTTCCCATACCCGCTCTGCCTCCAGCCGCGAGAGATCGAGAACATCGTTGACCAGGCGGGTGAGGCGATCGGTTTCGGCGTTGGCGATGCCGAGGAACTCCTTGGTTTCCTCCGGGCTCAGCTGGTCGCCGAGATCGTAGAGCGTTTCGACATAGCTCTTGATGTTGAACAGTGGCGTGCGCAGCTCATGGGAGACGTTGCTGATGAACCGGCTCTGGGCCGCATTCAACTCCACTTCTCGAGTCAGATCCTGGATGGTGACGGCGATACCTTTGAGGCTTTCGCCGCTGGCATCCCGCACCGATTGCAGCACAATCCGCAGGGTGCGGGCCGGTTCGCCGAAGCTGCAGCGCACATCGGTGGTGTCCCGTTCATTGGCGATCAGGGCCAGCAGCGGCATGTGCAGCTCCATCGCCAGCCGATCGGGCAGTTCCTCCACCAATTCGTTGCCTTCGAGATTGCGGCCTTCCCAGCGGAACAGGCGCCGGGCGGTGGGATTCACCAGCACGATGCGGCCGTCGGCGTCAAGCAGTACGGCGCCATCGGCCATCGTGGCGATCAGCGATTGCTGTTTCACCTGGGCGGCTGTGAGCTCCTCGATGTTGGCGGCTTTGTACACCTCCAGCTGGGAGGCCATGGTGTTGAAGCCCTCCAGCAGCTCCCCCAGTTCGCCGCCCACCGGCAGGGCGATGCGGGTGGTGAAGTTGCCACCGGCCACCTGGCGCACCCCCCGCAGCAGCTCCTTCACCGGCCGGATGATCGTCAGGGCGTTGAACACCGAGCCCAGAATCACCAGCACCCAGATCGAGATGAACACCGCCGTGGTCACCTCCCGGGTGAGGGCGGCGCTGGCAATCACGGCTTCGTTGGGATTGATCCCCAGCGCCACCACCCCCAGGTAGCGATCGGCGGCCACGATCGGCACGAACACATCGGTGACCAGACCATCCGGGGTGAGGTGCTGGCGGATCAGCGGGTTGTCGGGACGGCGCTGCAGATCGGCCGGTAACTCGAGCCTGCGGCTGAGCAACTCCTCGCCGCTGGCGGAGTTGCTGCTGTTGCCGTTGCCCATTGGGATGCCGAGGTAGATCACCCCTTCGGCATCGGCGAAGACGATGTAGCGCAGGCTGCGGCTCGATCGCCAGAAGCGCTCCGCCACCGAGGCCAGCTCCCGGTCATTGCCCTCCGCCACCAGGGGGGTGACGTTGGCCGAAAGCAGCAAGCCCAGATCGCGCGCGTAGCGGGTGTCGCTCATCTGGGCATCGCGCTGACTGCCGTTGAGCGCGAAGAAGGTGATGCCGGTCATCAGCAGGCTCACCACCAGGGTGGCCACGGCCAGCAGCTTGGTCTGCAGGCTGAATTCGGCCCACCAGCGCCGTAATTTCAGCAGCCAGTCGCTGCTCTGCCCCTGGGGTCTGGGCGGTGTCGGCTGGATTGGTAGCGCCTTGGCCGGGCTCATCGCTGGCCTGGGCCTGGGGCCGCGCCGACCCTGCTGGGGCGCCGCACCTGGTGGCCGATGTCGCGCCGGTAGGTGATGCCTTCAAAGTGCACCTGGGCCAGCCCGTCGTAGGCGCGGGCAAAGGCGGTGTCGAAGTCGTCGGCCTGGGCCACCAGCGCCAGCACTCGGCCGCCGGCGGTGAGGCAGCGACCCTGCTCGTCGCGGCGGCTGCCGGCATGGAACAGCTGGCGATCGGCGCTGGCCTCGAGCTCACTGCTGATCACATCGCCGCTGCGCGCCGCGGTGGGGTAGCCCTCGGCCGCCGCGATCACACAGGCGCTGCAGCCGGGCAGGATCGACAGCGGCGGGGCCTGCTGCAAGCAGCCGCTGGCGCAGGCCAGCAGCACCTGGGCCAGCTCGGGGCCCAGCAGTGGCATCAGGGTTTCACACTCCGGATCGCCGAAGCGGCAGTTGAACTCGATCACCCGCAGGCCATCGGCGGTGAGCATCAGGCCGGCGTAGATCACGCCGCGATAGTCGATGCCGCGGGCGCGCAGGGCCCGGAGGGTGGGTTCGAGCACCAGGCGGCGGGTCTGCTCGAGGCCCGCCGCATCCAGCAGGGGGGCCGGGGCATAGGCGCCCATGCCGCCGGTGTTGGGTCCGGTGTCGCCTTCGCCGATGCGCTTGTGGTCCTGGGCCGGTGGCAGCAGCACCATGTGCTGCCCGTCGGTGAGGGCAAACACCGACACCTCCGGGCCTTCCAGGGTTTCTTCCAGTACCAGGGCGTTGCCGGCCTGGCCGAAGCGACCCGCAAACACGTCCTGGATGGCCGCGCGGGCCTCCGCCAGCGTGGCGGCCACGGTGACCCCCTTGCCAGCGGCGAGGCCATCGGCCTTGACCACCAGCGGCCGGCCATGGGCTTCGAGGGCTTCCAGGGCTGTTGCGAGGTTGTCGGCCGGCCAGTGGCGCGCCGTGGGTACACCGGCCTCCACCATCAGGGCCTTGGCCCATTGTTTGCTGGCCTCCAGCTGGGCACCGGCGGCGCCCGGGCCGAACACGGGCAAGCCCGCGGCGCGGAGCTGATCGGCCAAGCCGGCTGCCAGGGGGGCCTCGGGCCCGATCACCACCAGCTCAATCGCCAGGTCCAGACAGGCCGCCAGCAAGCCGGGTCCATCGGTTTCGGCCACCGGCAAGGGGTGGCAGCCAGCGATGCCAGCGGAGCCACCATTGCCCGGCGCCAGCCAGACCGCTTCGACCCCCGGGCAGCGGGCCAGGGCCCAGGCCAGGGCGTTCTCGCGGCCGCCGCCGCCCACCACCAGGATGCGGGCCGGGGTGGGGGCTGGGAGCTCGGTGGCGGCGTTGCTGGCCGTGGGGTTGGAGGTGCTGCTGAACGGGCTCATGGAGGGGGACTCAGCACGGGGAATGGGCCGGCCGGTGGGGCCGCCGGTAAGTTGAACGGCGTGCCATCGACTACGCCATTGTCCGTGACCGGCACCGCAGCTGTGGCACGGCGTCGCCGCCGGCCTGCCGAGGGGCTGAGCGCCCTGCTCGTCTTGTTCTGCTGGCCGGCCCTGATCCAGGCGCCGCTGGGCGCCTGGGCTGCGCCCGATCCGGCGGCGGCGCCCAGCTCCCTGGCCCAGCCCTCAGCCGCAGCTGGAGCGGCCGCCAGCCCGCCGCTGGCGTCGATCGTCAGCCCCACGGGTCTGGCCCCCACCGGGCCGGCCGCTGCGGTGCCGGCCCCGGTGCTCAGCGAGGCGGCTTTCGCCAAGCTGATCGCCACGGCCAGCCTGGAGAGCCTCGATCCGCTCTGCCGCCAGTTGGTCGAAGCGGAGGAGCTGGTCCGGCTGCGGCTGGTGCGTCAGCGCCTGCTGGCCATGCATCCGGCCCCCCAGCCGTTGGCGGTGGTGCTGGCCAATGCCGATGTGTTGCTCAGCTGCCAGGCACCGGATGGCGCGCTCAGGGTTCTGGAGCGTTATGGCCCAGCTCCTGGCGCGGAGCAGGTGCAGTGGCTCACCCTGCAATGGCGTGCCGCCAATGCCGCCCTCGACCATCAGCGGGCGGCCCTGGCGCTGGAGCGCCTCACGGCTGAGCGCTATGGCCAGCTGGAGACCCTGGCGCTGCCGATCCAGCGGCGCCCGGACGGCAGCGTGATCACCCGTTCGGCTTTGCAGGTGATGGCGGACCATCTCGAGGCCCTGGGGCAGCGCCGCACCGCTGGCCAGCTGCTGCTGCTCAGCCGCCAGAGCGATGTCGGCGCCAGCGAGCGCTTGCAGCAGGCGATCCGGCTGCTGGCCGATCTGCCGCCCCAGGAGCTCGATGTCCTGCTTGAGCGGGCCCTGGAGCAGGCCGCGGCAGCAGGGGCCTGGAGTCTGGTCAGTGAGTTGCTCACCACCCAGGCGGCCCTGCCCGTTGCGGTGAGCGGTTCGCAGCGGGCGATCGAACGGCAGCTGCGGTTGACACGCCGGCTCGATGATGCCTATGGCGAATGGCAGCTGCGGCGCCAGGATCCAGCCGCCGCCGCCCGTAGCCTCGAGCTCCAGCAGCAACTGCGCTCGCCTCGCGCCCCCGGGGGCCACGCTGCCGATCTGCCAGCCCCCTCCCCAGTCCCCTCCCTGTCGTCCCCATGACTGCCGTCGCGATCGGAGCCCTTCTCTATGAAGGCAAGGCCAAACGGGTCCATGCCACCGATCAGCCGGATCTGGTGGCGGTGGAATACAAAGATGACGCCACGGCTTTCAACGCCCTCAAGAAGGCCCAGCTCACCGGCAAGGGGGCGCTCAATTGCCGCATCTCAGCCCTGCTGTTCGAACATCTGGAGCGCTGCGGCATCCCCACCCACTACCTGGGGGTGCGCGACAGCCTTTGGATGATGGTGCGGCCGGTGCGGGTGATTCCAGTGGAGGTGGTGGTGCGCAACATCGCCGCCGGCTCCCTCTGTCGCCAGCTGCCGATCGCCGCCGGCAGCCGTCTGCAGCCCGCCCTGATCGATCTCTATTACAAGGACGACGCCCTGGGGGATCCGCTGTTGTCCGAGGCACGCCTGGAGCGGCTGCAGCTGGTCAGTCCTGAGCAGCTGGCTTCGATCCGGGCGCTGGCCCTGCAGGTGAATGCCGTGCTCGGTGAGTTGTTCGCTGGGGTGGGGCTGGAGCTGGTGGATTTCAAGATCGAATTGGGCTTCACCACCACGGGTGACCTGGTGGTGGCCGATGAGATCAGTCCCGATAGCTGTCGGCTCTGGGACAGGGCGATCAGCGACAGCCAGGAGCGAATTCTGGACAAGGATCGCTTCCGCCAGGATCTCGGCGGCGTGGTCGAGGCCTACGGGGAGGTCCTCAAACGGGTCCAAGGGGTATGTCCTGAACCCCGGGTCTACGGGTAAGGTCGGCAAAATTTGCGGCCTGGCCGCTCCGCCCCCGATACCCATGCCAGGCCTTCGCCTCCGCAGGTCGCTGCTCTCCCCCAGCGTCGCCCTGCCGCTGCTCGCCGGAGCGATGCCCCTGGCTGTGCTGGTGTTGCTGGCTCCCGAGCGGGCCAGCGCCGCCCAGGAGGCTGCGACCAAGGTGGTGCTGCAGACCCCACCCGCTGTCCAGCCGGGAGTGGCACCCCCATCCGGTCGCTCGGTTTCTGTGGAGCAGGGGCCTCCGTCAGGGGTTGCTGTTCCGTCAGGTTCTGCTGTTCAGTCAGTGACTGCTGTGCAGTCAACTCGGCCTGGTGAGGCGGCCCTGCCCCTGCCGGCGACGGGCAGCCAGCAGGGGCAGCAGCCAGCTGCGGCCTCGTCCAAGCCTGCACTAACCCCTGCGCTCCCTGCTGGCGAGGTGCTGGCCGCCGCGTCACTGGCCTGGGCCACCCCGGCCGCTCCTGGATTGGTCCCCGGCGTGCTGCTGGCCCAGGCCGGCGCTGAGGCCCCGGCCCCGGCCCCGGCGGCACCTGGCTCGACGCCAGCGGCGCCGGCAGGCACGCCAACGGCGCCCGCGGCCGATCCGTTCAACACTCCGGGCCTGGGAGCTCCGCCGGCCAGTCCGCTCAATGCTGAGCCTGCTGCCCCGGCCCCCTCACCCCAGGCCAGTCAGGAGTCGAGGGTGTTGGTCAGTGAGGTGGTGATTGAGGGCCTTGATGGCCATCCCGAACGGGAGCGACTTGAGCTGGCGGCCTATGGGGCGATGAATGTCACCCCCGGCACCGAGATTACCCGCAGCGAACTGCGCAATGATCTCGCGGCGATCTATGCCACCGGCTGGTTTGCCGATGTGCGGATCGAACCCGTCGATGGCCCCCTGGGGGTGCGGCTCAAGGTGCAGGTGGTTCCCAACCCGGTGCTCACCAAGATCAGCCTCGATCCCGCCGATGCCGAGGTGCCCAAGCAGGTGGTGCAGGACACCTTCGCTGCCGATCTGGGTCGCACGCTCAATCTCAACACCCTGCAGACCCGCATGCAGGAGCTGCAGAAATGGTATGGCGATCAGGGCTATTCGCTGGCCCGGGTGACCGGGCCTGGCCGCATCAGCCCCGATGGCGATGTGCAACTGGTGATCCGCCAGGGGATCGTCGAAGGGGTGGAGGTGCAGTTCATCAACAAGGAGGCCTCGCCCACCAACGACAAGGGGCAGCCGATCCGGGGCAAGACCAAGCCCTGGGTGATCACCCGGGAGATTTCGCTCAAGCCCGGCCAGGTGTTCAACCGTCGCAACCTGGAGGAAGA
>CALPNT020000048.1 GCA_943325005.2 Bifidobacterium breve
AAGCTCTCTGGAGCCATCCCCCTGATCACACCACCAACGATGTTTCAGCCCCATCTCGACAGCCTCGGCTTCACCAGTAGCGATGCCGAAGCCACCGCAACCTTCTTTGAGCAGTGCCTGGGCTTCCAGCGCGAGGTGGAGGTGCCGATCCTGGAGGGCGGCCCCTACGCCGAACTGGTGGGCCTGCCCGGGGCCCGGTTCAAGCTGCTGCGGCTGAGGATCGGGGCGGAGGTGCTGGAGATCACCGAGGTGCTCGATGCCGGCCCAGGCGGCCGGCCCGGCCGGCCGATTGCGGCCGATTCCCTCAGCAACGATCGCTGGTTCCAGCACAGCTGCCTGGTGGTGAACTCCATGGAGGCGGCCCTGGCCGCCCTGCAGCCGGCCTTTGCCGCTGGCCGGATCAGGCCGATCTCTTCGGCGCCTCAGAGGCTGCCGGACTGGAACACGGCAGCCGCCGGTATCGTCGCCTACAAGTTTCGCGATCCTGAGGGCCATCCGCTGGAGCTGCTGCAGTTCCCGCCGGACAAGGGGGAGGCCCGCTGGCATGTCGAAGCGCCGGGCCCCTTGCTGGGCATCGACCACAGCGCCATCGGCATCGCCGACAGCGCCGCCAGCTGCCGTTTCTACCGCGAGCTGCTGGGTCTGAGTGCCGGCGGCGACGGCGTCAACAGCGGGCCGGAACAGGATGGACTCGATGGTCTGGCGGGCATCCGGGTGCACATCACAGGCCATCGCTGCCCCAGCGGCGCCGGCGTCGAATGCCTCGACTACCGCGAACCCACGGGCGGCCGGCCGATGTCCGCCGATCAGGGCATCCAGGATCTGGCCCACTGGCAGCTGCGGCTGCGGGTGGCGGATCTGGAGGCGATCGCCGAGCGGGCCGAGGGCTTCGGCGGGCGGCTGATCTCGCCGGGGATCGTTGAGCTGGGGGATCAGGCGGACTTGATCGGGGCTACGCGGGCCCTGCAGCTGGCCGATCCGGATGGCCATCAGCTGCAGCTGCTGCAGGGCTGAGCCCGACGATCAGCGCCACGATCGAGCGCGGCCCCACGGTGTAGGTGTCCCCCTCCAAGGCCGGGGCGTCCAGCCAGGGGACGATGTCTTCAGGACTGGCTCGGGAGGTGTCGATCCAGCGATGCCAGGACTGCTGGCCACCATCGGCGGCGGGCAGCCGGAAGCTCAGCGGTTCCCACCAGGCGTTGACCATGGCGTGCCAGCGGAATTGGTGGTCGATGCTGGTGATCGTCACGGCGAAGGAGCGGGAGGCCTCGCTCCAGTCGGGCTGGTTCGGCTCAACGCCATGCCAGCTCAGCTGATGGCGCTGCACCAGATCGCAGAGGCTGAGGCTGCGTGCGTTGATCACCACATCGCGGCGGCGGCGGTAGGCGATCAGCTCGCGTACGAAGCGATGCAGATCGGCGTTGCGTTCCAGCAGTGTCCAGTCGAGCCAGCTGAGGGGACTGTCCTGGGCGTAGGCGTTGTTGTTGCCCTGCTGGCTGCGGCCGATCTCATCGCCCATGGCCAGCATCGGTGTGCCGATTGAGAGCAACAGGAAGGCCAGCAGATTGCGGCTCTGACGCGCCCGCAGGGCCAGTACGCCGGCATCCTGCGTGGGCCCTTCGACGCCGCAGTTCCAGCTGGCGTTGTCGTCGCTACCGTCGCGATTGGCCTCGCCGTTGGCCTCGTTGTGTTTGCCGTCGTAGCTGACCAGATCGGCCAGGGTGAAGCCGTCGTGGCAGGTGATGAAGTTGACGCTCGCTTCGGCTTCGCGTTGCTTGTGGCCGTAGATGTCGGGGCTGCCGATCAGCCGTTGGCTGACGCTGGCCGCCAGACCCCCATCACCCTTGATGAAGCGGCGCACGTCGTCGCGGAAGCGGCCGTTCCATTCCTGCCAGTTGTCACCGACGAAGCTGCCCACCTGATAGAGGCCGGCGGCATCCCAGGCCTCGGCGATCAACTTGGTGCCGGCCAGCACCGGATCGGTGTCGATATCCCAGAGGATTGGCGAGAGGGGCGTGGGCTTGCCGTTCTGGTCCCGGTCCAGCACTGAGGCCAGATCGAAGCGGAAGCCATCCACATGCAGATGCTGCACCCAGTGGCGCAGGCTCTCGCGGATCAGGCGCCGCACCACCGGATGGTTGGCGTTGAAGGTGTTGCCGCAGCCGGTGTCGTCGATGTAGCTGCCATCGCCCGCCTGCAGGTAGTAGTCGCCATCCGCCAGACCACGGAAGCAGAACGCCGGCCCCTCGGCGTCGCCTTCGGCGGTGTGGTTGAACACCACATCCAGGATCACCTCGATGCCGGCCCGGTGTAGGGCCTTGACCAGATCGCGGAACTCATCGATCACCGCGAGCGGATCGTCGCTGCAGGCATAGCCCGGATGGGGAGCGAAGAAGGAGAGGGGCTGGTAGCCCCAATAGTTGCGCTGGCCGCTGGGAGCCGCCAGCGGATCGAAGGCGAACACCGGCAGCAGCTCCACCGCCGTGATCCCCAGATCCTGCAGGTAGGGGATCTTGCTGATCAGGCCCCGGTAGGTGCCGGCCTGCTCCGCTGGCAGCCCGGCGCTGGGGTGGGCCGTGAAGCCGCGCACATGCAGCTCGTAGATCACCGTTTCGCGGGCGGGCCGGTGCAGGGGGCGATCCCCTTCCCAGTCGTAGGCGAGCGGATCGGCTACCACACTTTTCATGGCCGTGCCCCAGTCGCCGGCGCTGCTGCGACCCGGGGCGCGTCGGTAACCCGGCGGCATCGCCAGGGCCAGTCCATGGGGATCGAGCAGCAGGTTGGCCGGATCAAAGCGCAGACCCAGCTGGGGCTGCTGGGGTCCCTCCACCCGCCAGCCGTAGTGCTGACCCGGGCTGATGCCCTCCACCCGGCAATGCCAGTAGTCGCCGGTGCGGTGCTGGGCGGAGTCGAGGGCGATACGGCGGCTCGGCACAGCATCGCCGACGCGATCGAACAGGCAGAGCTCCACCGCTGTGGCCCGGCGCGCGTAGAGGCTGAAATTGACACCACCCTCGCTGACGGTGGCCCCCAGGGGGGCACTGCTTCCCGGGGACGACAGGGCGGCAGCGCTGGAGGTCATGGCGTCGGCTCTGGGGACGGGGCGGCAGACCCCTTTCCCGAATGATGGACTCCAACCGGGGTTTCGCCCGCGAGCCGGTCAATCTGGACTGGCCGCTGGAGCGGGCCCGTCACATCGTGCGGCTTGCCCGTTGCCCCTGGTGTCGGCTGGCCTGGATCCGTGATGCTGCAATTGCCGGAGGCACCCTGGTCCGGACCAGGGACATGCCGCTGTCGGTTGATCAGTCGTCGCTCTTCTGTCGGGGGCGATGCTGTGGTGCCGGGAGGCGTCAGTCGCGCCATCTGCGGGCTTGTGAACAGCGGGCTGCGTCGACCGGAAACCCCGCCTACGTTGAGCCGGCAATCCCACTGCCGTTCGGTTCACCGATGGATCTCGAGATCGTCACCTTGCTCGTGCCCACGGGGCCATCCCTGGCGGCGGGTCTGGGACTGCTGGTGCTGCGGCTGTTCGTGGGGGTGGCCTTCATCCGTCACGGTTGGCCGAAGTTGCGCAACCTCAAGACCTGGTCGACGGCGATGAAGACGCCGGAATGGTTGTGCTTCCTCTCGGCGGCCTCGATGTGGGGTGCCGGGATTGCTCTGATTCCGGGCCTGCTCACCCCCCTGGCGGCCCTGGCGATCCTGGTGTCGATGGCCTACGCGATGGTGCTGGAGATCAGCTCCGGTTTCCCGTTCATTGGCCCTGATCCGTTCCAAATTCCCGACGGCGACTACGTCGGCCCGATGGGCATTGGTGAACCGCCCAGCTGGGAAAAGGCCGCGATGTACGTGGTGATGTGCCTGGTGCTGATTACCTCAGGTGGCGGTCTGTTCTCCCTCGACAACCTGGTGATCGCCGATCTGATTCGCTCGCTGTTCTGAAGACCTGCTCTGAACGAACTGTTCCGAAGTGAGACGGCCCAGGATCCTGCTGCATGGATCCAGGCCCGTTCGGGTAGTCCCTTCAGTGTGGCTCATTTCGGCAGGCGCTGGTGGAAGCGGCTCAGCACCAGGCCAATCAGCACCGCCACGTAGAGCTGTCCGAGGATCGTGATCATCAGGGTGCCGATGTGGCCCAGGAGATGACCGGTGCTGCTGACCGAATTGTTGACCGTCGTGAGAGCTTCGAAGGAGGCCGTCACCATCGAGGGGAAAGCCCTCAGCGGTTCGGTGATCGGATTGATCCGGGCCGGTAGGTAGTCGAGATTGAAGGCGAGGGGCTGCCAAATCAGCAGGCTGTGCAACAGAAAACCGCCTAGGTAGCCGATCAGCAGATAGCCGGCTGCAGCCCCTAGCAGTACGCCCAGGGTCACATAGGGCTCAATCATCAAGGCTCTCACCTTGCGCACCAGAAAGAAGGCGATGAAGAAGGTCCAGATCAGCAGATGGGGAAGCGTCAGATGTCTTGCCAGGTCAGGAGACTTGACCAGGGAGGTCAGCCAGAACAACTCAAAGCCAATGGCGCTGATACCGAGTCCGTACAGCCAGTTTTTGTGAACCTGGAGCGGCGAATAGCGGGTCAGAAACACCATCATCACCAGGGCTACGGCGATCGAGTTCAGGGAGGTGATCAGGGGCCAGTCCACGGCCAGTGGCTGCAGTACCAGCACCAGGGAAATCACGATCAGCAGATAGATGTAGCCCCGATGGCGCTTGCGGATGCGATGTAACTGATCCTTGGTGAAGACGCGGGGCATGGGTTGGTTGGGGCAGCGGCTCGACGGTTTGGCGATGGAGCGGATCAGCTGAGGGCGGGCAGCCGCGGACAGGCCTCCACCAGGGTGCGGGTGATGGCGGCGCGGGGATGGTCGAGCAGGTCGGCGCCGGGACCCTCCTCGACGATGCGGCCGCCTTCGAGCACCAGCACCCGATGGCAGAAGCCACTGGCCACGCTCAGATCGTGGGTGACGAACAGCAACCCCAGCCCCAGCTCCCGCTGCAGGCGCCGCAGCAGCTCCAGCACTTCCGCCTGCACTTCGGCGTCGAGCATGCTGACGCTCTCATCGCAGAGCAGCACCCGCGGCCGCAGGATCAGCGCCCGGGCGATCGCCACCCGTTGCTGCTGGCCGCCCGAGAGCTGGCGCGGCAGGCGGTTCTCGAAGCTCTCCGGCGGCTCCAGGCCTACGGCTGCCAGCTGGGCGCGGGCCTGCTCGCGCGCCTCAGGGCGGCTGGCCAGGCCATGGATCAACAGGGGGTCGGCCACCGCTTCGCCCACGACCATCTGGGGATTGAGGCAGGCCAGCGGATCCTGAAACACCATCTGAATGCGGCGGCGGGCCTGCTCCAGTTGGTGGCCCTGCAGCTGGCGCAGGTCCTGGCCTTCGAGTCGCACGGCGCCGCCCCGTACCGGCGCCAGGCCGATCAGGGCCCGGCAGAGGCTGCTCTTGCCGCAGCCGGAGGCTCCCACCAGGCCGATGGTTTCACCTTCATGCAGCTTCAGGCTGATGCCGTCCACGGCCTTGAGCCAGCGCTGCTGCCAGGGGGGGGAAGGCAGGGCATGCCAACTGCGCAGGTTGTCGAGTTCGAGCAGCAGCGGCGATAGCGGGGACGGCTGGCTGCGGCTGCCTTCCCGTTTGCGGGCGGCTTGCACCAGCCGCCGGCCCACGGCTGATCGGGGGTTGGTGAGCAGCTGGTCGGCGGGGGCCTCCTCCACCAGGCGGCCGGCGTCGAGCACGCCGATCCGCTCGCACCAGCGGCCGGCCATCGCCAGGTCGTGGCTGATCAGCAGCAGGGCACTGCCGGCTTCGGCGCAGAGATCCCGCAGTTCGGTCATCACCTGCACGGTGACAGCGACATCAAGGCTGGTGGTGGGTTCATCGGCGATCACCAGTGGCGGGTTGAGGGCCATGGCCAGGGCGATGGCGAGGCGCTGGCGCATGCCGCCGCTGAACTCGTGGGGATAGCTGCCATAGCGGCTCGGATCGATGCCCACCCGGGCCAGCAGCTCCTCGGCCCGCTGCCGCACCTGGCGCTGCTGCCAGGCTGGCCTGTGGGCGGCCAGGGTGTCGCCCAGATGCTCGCCGATCGTCATCAGCGGGTTGAGTCGGGTCATCGGATCCTGGAAGACCAGACCCACCGTTTCGCCTCGCAGCTGGCGCAGGGCAGCGCGATCGAGCTGGCGTGGATCCTGGCCCGCCAGCTCCAGGCCGCCAGTGCAGGTACTGCCGGGTGGCAGCAGCTGCAACACAGCCCGGGCCACGGTGCTCTTGCCGCAACCCGAGGGCCCCACCAGGGCGAGGCGATCGCCGGCTGCCAGGTGGAGGTCGAGGCCCGCGAGGGTGGGCTGCTCCGCCCCCGGATAGCGCACCAGCAGGCCAGCGATCTTCAGCACCGGCTCGCCAGGGACTGGAAGGGAGGCTGCAGGAGCCATGGCTGGCGGCATGATTCCGCCCAGCTTGGATGGCCAGTCGCGCACATCCCCATGTTTGTGACGACGGCTGCATACCATGGGAGTGAATTCGGGGGACGGGATGCTGAAGGCCAGACCCGATCCGAGTGCCACCCTGGCCAGCAGCCCCGTGGGGCGCGACCCGATCGAGGCGGAGCTATCGGCGGCTGTCGTGGGCCTGATCGGCTGTCCAGCCGAGAGCCTGCCTTCTGCTCGCCGTCGGCCGATCCACGAGCCCGCCGACTACGGCGTACCGCTGCCCGCCTGGCTGCAAGATTGCGTCCGCCATGTCCCTCCCGGCGACGGCGACAGCTGCCCGATCGATACCGAGGCGTTACTGGCTTCAGCTTTTGATTTCGCCTACCAGCTGCATGAGGGCCAGTTCCGGGCCAGCGGCGAGCCTTACATCATTCATCCGGTGGCGGTCGCAGACCTGCTGCGCGACATCGGGGCCAGCGCTGCCGTGATCGCCGCCGGCTTCCTGCACGATGTCGTGGAGGACACCCAGGTCACACCCGAGCAGATCGAGCTGCATTTCGGCCCCGAGGTGCGCACGCTGGTGGAGGGGGTCACCAAGTTGGGAGGCATTCACTTCACCAACCAGACCGAGGCCCAGGCTGAGAACCTGCGGCGCATGTTCCTGGCCATGGCCAGTGACATCCGGGTGGTGCTGGTGAAGTTGGCTGATCGGCTGCACAACATGCGCACCCTCCGGGCTCTCAAGCCCGAGAAACAACAGCGCATTGCCCGCGAAACCCGCGACATCTACGCGCCGCTGGCCAATCGGCTCGGCATCGGCCGCTTCAAGTGGGAACTGGAAGATCTCGCCTTCAAGATTCTTGAGCCGGAATCTTTCCGCGAGATCCAGCAGCAGGTGGCCAGCAAGCGCAGCGATCGGGAGGATCGGCTCGGCGTCACGGTGCAGCTGCTGCGGGACCGGCTGGCGGCGGTGGGCCTGCAGACCTGTGAAGTGACCGGCCGTCCCAAGCATCTTTATGGCATCTGGAGCAAGATGCAGCGCCAGCAGAAGGCCTTCCACGAGATCTACGACGTGGCGGCGGTGCGGATTCTCTGCCCGTCGCTGGAGGGCTGCTACCGCGCGCTGGCCGTGGTGCATGACACTTTCCGGCCGATTCCTGGCCGCTTCAAGGACTACATCGGCTTGCCCAAGCCCAATGGCTATCAGTCGCTGCATACGGCGGTGATCGGCCGGCATCGGCCGATTGAGGTGCAGATTCGTACCGGTGAAATGCACCAGGTGGCGGAATACGGCATCGCGGCGCACTGGAAATACAAGGAGGGCGGCTCCCCCGCCGACAGCGACACCGAACGCTTCAACTGGCTGCGGCAGCTGGTGGATTGGCAGAAGGACGATGGCGGCACCGACAGCAGCGACTTCCTGGCTTCGATCAAGGAAGATCTCTTCGATGAGGAGGTGTTTGTCTTCACGCCGAAGGGTGATGTGCTGGGCCTGCGTAAGGGGTCGACAGCGGTTGATTTCGCCTATCGAATTCACTCCGAAGTGGGCAATCACTGCCAGGGTGTGCGCATCAATGATCGTCTCTGTCCCTTGGCGACGCCCCTGCAGAATGGCGATTTCGTCCAGGTCATCACGGGTAAGAATGCCCACCCCAGCCTGGACTGGCTCAATTTCGTGGCCACTCCCACGGCCCGCAATCGCATTCGGGCCTGGTACAAACGCAGCCATCGGGAAGAAAACATCCAGCGCGGCACCGATCTGTTGGAGCGGGAGCTGGGGCGTGCCGGTTTCGATGCCCTGCTCCATGGCGATGCCATCGCTCGGGTGGCACGTCGCTGCAATCTGATCAGCACCGAGGATCTCCTCGCCAGCCTCGGTTTCGGTGGCGTCACGCTGCAGCAGGTGGTGAATCGCTTGCGGGAGGAGATCCGCCTAGCCAGCGCCGCGGCGGCGCCTGCCCCCAGCAATGAGCAGGTGGCGGCGCGGGTGGCGGCGGCGTCCCAGCCGGCGCCAGCCAGCCATCTACACCAGAGCTCCGGCAGTCCGATCCTGGGGGTGGAGGGGTTGGAATACCGACTGGGGGGCTGTTGCAGCCCGTTACCGGGCGAGCCGATCGTCGGTGCGGTGGCGCTGGGCAACCATGGCATCACCATTCATCGCCAAGACTGTGCCAATGTCGGCCAGACACCGGCGGAGCGACGCTTGCCGGTGCGTTGGAATCCAGGCGGCGAAGGCCAGCAGCGCCGCTATCCGGTGCGGCTGAGGATTGAGGTGCTGGATCGGGTGGGGGTGCTTAAGGACATCCTCACCCGCCTCTCAGATCACCGCATCAATGTGAGCGATGCCCGGGTGCGCACCAGCGCTGGCAAGCCGGCGCGCATCGATCTGAGGGTGGAGCTGGTGAATGCTGCCCAGCTGCGCGACACCTTGGATCAGATCGGTTCCATGGCGGATGTGCTCGATCTCTGCCGTACGGGGATCGGCTGAACGGGGGCGGATTGGGGCTGGGCCGGGTTCGAGGCTGAGGCGGCAACCAGCAGCTTGTTGGCAGCGGCATCATCAAGCGGAGGCTAGGGCAATGTCCGGGGCTTAATTGGAGCGGCTGCTTTGCTCCGCAGAGCGATCCGTTCTGGAGCTTGGAGCGCAAGACCGGTCAGCGAAGCCTTTGACCAGGCGCCCTCAAAAATCTCAGCCCATGCATCGAATCGGTCCTGTCGGGGCTCGGCTGTCAGCCGTTCCTTAGGCGGCCCGTCGTTGCCTGGCGGGTGAATAGGGCTTGGCCTCCAGGCTGGTTTCCGCCGCTTTGGGGCTCGGCTGTCTTTCCTGGCTCCGGCCCCCGGAGAGTGGGATGGCCAGGAATTTGAGCACCAGCTGGAGCGTCTGGGAGAGCAGGTTCCAGACCGTGCTCAGCTGGGGCAGGGTGTGGGCGCCGATGCGCACGGCGCCGCTGAGGATCGACAGCGCCGCCGCGATCGACAGTGCCGCCAGAGCGGCGAAGCCGAACATCTGGGTGAGGCCGAGCAGCATCTGACCGATGCCCATGCCGATGGCGCGCACCCCGGCGATGACGTTGTAGATCGATTTGCTGGCCACCAGCAGGGTGTCGAAGTGCAGGGACTCGGCGGCTTGGAACAGGCCGGTCAGCAAGCCGCAGCCCAACAGCACCAAGAGGATTCCTATCCCCACGTCTCGTGAATCGAAAGCACCCTCAATGGGGCGAGCCCGCTTGTCCACCAAGGAGGCGGATTTCCGCGAAGGGCGGTGACTGGTGCGCAAGGTCATCGGTTTATTGGCGAAAATGCGTCACGAGATCTGCATTTTGCTGTAAATGCTGCCCTGAGGAAACCCCTGCTGGTCACGGGCTGCCATGGCTGCAGGACGGTTTACGGAGTGGATCGACAAGGCTGCGTCCGGAGTGGGCGGCCTTGCGCATGGCAGCGGGAGTTGGCGTGGCCACTGGTGCTTGGTCCGAGGCCCGCTGCACCGCAATCTGAGCGCCAGTGTCAGGGCAAGGTGAAACCAGAGGTGTTCAGGTGCTTGAGGTCAAGCAGAACCACGGTGAACCAGCCCAACAGAACCAGGCCGCCAATCGCGCCCAGGACCAGCAGAAAGGCGGCCAGTGCTGACCGTGGGGACCCGCTGTCGTTTGCCACGCACACCTGTTGCAAGGCCTTTGATCATCCCACCACCAAAAGCTGATCAGAGCTGAGCGCGGCAGGCGCCCCCCAGCGGCCTGCTCCACCGATGGCTTCATCCGTGCCAGCTGCTGTGCCAGGTGGCTGAGCGCCCTGCCTAGGGTCGAGCTATCCGGGGGTTGTTCACCCCAGCTGATGGCCCCTGGGGCCGGCTCCCCGCGCTATGTCTGCCGTTGTGTCTGCCGCCAACCCCTTGCTGGCGCTCCCATTCGAGCCGGCGCTGGAGGCTCTGGGCGATGCCTACTGGGATGTGGTGGAGGCCGCCAGCTTTCCCCGCACCACCCTGCGCTTCCGCAACGACCCGCTGTTGCAGCAGCTCGGGCTTGATCCAACCAGCGTCGCCGATCAGCATCTCGAGGCGGCCTATGGGCGGTTTGAAAGCCGCAGCCCCCTGCTGGCCCTGCGCTATCACGGCTATCAATTCGGCAACTACAACCCCTTCCTCGGCGATGGCCGCGGCTTCCTTTACGGCCAGCTGCGCGACCGCCATGGCCAGCTGCAGGACCTGGGCAGCAAAGGCAGCGGCACCACCCCCTGGAGCCGGGGAGGCGATGGCCGTCTCACGCTCAAGGGGGGCGTGCGTGAGGTGATCGCCAGCGAGGCGCTGTATCGTCTCGGCGTCAGCACCAGCCGCACCCTGGCGCTGGTGGAAACCGGCGAAGATCTCTGGCGCGGCGATGAGCCTTCCCCCACCCGCAGTGCGGTGATGGTGCGCATGGCCCGCACCCATCTGCGCTTCGGCAGTTGTGAGCGGTTGCTGCATCGGCGCCAACCGCAGCGATTGGATCGATTGCTGCGCCATGTGGTGGCGATCTACTATCCCCATCTGCTTGCGCTCGAATCCGGCGAGGCCCAGCTGCTGGCCTTTTATGGCGAGCTGGTGGAACGGCTGGCGCGGCTGGCGGCGGAGTGGATGGTGGCCGGCTTCACCCACGGCGTGCTCAACACCGACAACATGAGCCTGGTCGGCGAGAGCTTTGACTACGGCCCCTTCGCCTTCCTGGAGCGCTGGGACCCGGGCTTCACCGCCGCCTACTTCGACCACAGCGGCCTCTATGCCTACGGCCAGCAGCCGTTGATCTGCCATCACAACCTGCGCTTGCTGCAGGAGCCCCTGGCGATGCTGCTGCCGCGCCCGGAGTTGGAGGCCCAGCTGCAGCGTTTTGGCCCGGTGTATGACAACCATTACCGGACCCGGTTGCTGCGGCGTCTGGGCTTTGAGGCGGATCTGGCTGGGGTGGCTGAGTTGCCGGATCTGCTGCCGCCCACCCTGCAACTGCTTGCCGACTGGGAGGTGGGCTACGGCGCTTTCTTCGCGGCCCTGGCGGCACGGGTGCGGCTGGGCGGCCTGCCGGAAACAGCGGCAGACCTTGCGCCTTTTGTGGCCTCTGCCGCGGCGCCGGCCCGGTCCAGTTGGTTGGCTTGGCGGGATGCCTGGTGGCTCTGGAGCCAGTACCTCGACGGCCAGGACGGGGCGAACGCTCTGGCGATCGGGGTGAGCCTGCAGCGCTGGAACCTGGTGCAAACGCCCGTGCGGCCGTTGATTGAGCAGCTCTGGGCGGCGATTGAGCACCACGATGATTGGCAACCTCTGGCGGACTGGCTGGCCGCTACCCGGCAAGAGTTTTCGGCGCGGGACCGCTGACAAGGGCCTGGGGGCGTTGTGTGGCGCTACAGCCTCTGGGACAAGCTCACGGAGGCAACATCCGCAGCCGATCAACATGCGGATCACGCACACCATGGTCATCACAGTTTCGCTATCTGGCCGAGCCGAATCTGGATTGATCCTTTGGTTCGGCTTGCTGGTTCATATCGATCCCACACCGTGCCATCAACCTTGATAACAGACAGATGACATTGGTGCTAATGAATTGCGTCAATAGCTCGGCTTGGTTTGCTTTCGGGCGCAGGTTGACATCACTGCTAGGCTGGAATTGATCAGTGGTCTATGGAACGGTTGAAAATTTTAGTTGCGGAAGATGATCCCGTCATACGCAACTCATTGTGCGAGCTTCTTGTCTCCTGGGGCTATGCGTGTGACAAGGCTGAAGATGGAGTGGCTGCCTTGGAGTTGGCCTTGTGCCTGGATTATGATCTTCTGATTCTAGACATTAGCATGCCAAGGCTGGACGGCATTGAGCTTTGTCGCAGGTTGCGACAGCAGCCTATCAAGCAGCCTTTGATTTTAATGCTAACAGCAAGAGATACTAACCTTGATGTGATCACTGGGCTTGGCGCGGGTGCCGATGAATACATTGTCAAGCCTTTTGCCGCCGACGTGCTCCATGCCCATGTCCAGGCCTTATTGCGGCGGGCTTCAACTGTGCCGCACATAAAATGGCAGTGGGGCAAGTTGGAATTGGCGGTGGATGGTCACCAGGCGAGCTGGAATCAAATCGATCTCAATTTAACAGTCAAAGAACATTTAATCCTGGAGCAGTTGCTTAAGGTCCAGGGTCAAAGCTGCTCCAAGGATCGTCTGCTGAATGCGGGTTGGAGTTGGTCCGAAGTGCCTGGGGAAGAAACGGTTAAAACACACGTCAAGAATCTGCGCAACAAGCTCACAAATAGTGGTGCCCCTGTTGATCTTATTGAAACTGTCTATGGTGTTGGCTTTCGGATGAACCCCTTGTATGCCGGCTGATTACTCTATCGCCCGGCGAAAGCTGATTTGTCGGTATGCATTTTTTTCGTCAACGTTGCTCATCGCTTTTGCCTCGTCAGTTTATCTGTATGTCCGCAGCGGGCGACAGGCTTTCGAGTTGGTCCAGATTAAGCAATTGGCGGCAGACGCTGCATCGCAATTGCCATTGCTCCGCCATGAGCTGGAGGAAGTCAATGGTCAGCCCATGGAGGCACGTCCAGTCAGTGTTGTTCAGGAGAAAATTAACCATAAAAGTATTCATTTGGATGATAAGCAAATCCGCTGGTTCAACCCTGAGCTGAAAGAAATAAGTCGGTATGGCAATTTCACCATCAGTGAGGTCGTCATCCCTCCTTCTCGGGACAAGATAAATGGTCACTTGCAAGTGTTTGGGGCGGGATTGTCGCTCTGGAGGCCAGTCTTTACGCATGGAGTCAACCATGAAACGCTGAGGCTGGAAGGTTACGTCTCCGTCTTGATGTCATCGGAGCCTGCGATTGCAGAGCTCATGCGTTTGCGTAATGGTCTGTTCATTGGTGCTGGGCTTTCGGCTGCCTTGGCGGTATTGGCCAGTCAGTGGATGGTGTCTAGTTCGCTCAGCCCGGTGAGGGATCATATTCTTCGCCTCCAACAGTTCACGGCTGATGCTTCCCATGAGTTGCGTCATCCATTAACGGCAATTCGCTCTGTTATCGGCAGCATGCGCTATGGCAAGGAGTATGGTGACCTCACTCCTTTTGTGGTCGATAAGCTTCGCTTGGTCGATGAGGCTGTTGCTCAAATGGCGAGGCTGATCGATGATTTGCTGATGATTGCCAGGTTAGACAAGAATTTTAAGGACAGAAGTGGCTGGAATGAATTTTGCCTGGAAGACTTAATCGAAGATATTGTTGATCTCTACCGAGGCATTGCGCAGGATCGTCAACTTAACCTGCATTTTCAGGAATGTTGTTCGGTGAAATTGATGGCTCATCCGGGGCGGCTCAAGCAGTTGATCGTCAACCTGTTGGTCAATGCGATCCGATTCAGTCCCATCGGAGGCACTGTCACCGTGGGACTTCGCTCCACTGGCCGCTGGGCGGAACTCTGGGTTGACGACGAAGGGCCTGGTATCCCCAAAGAAGAGCGCGATCAGGTTTTTGAGCGCTTTTGGCAAGGGGACAAGGCCAGGAGTCGAGCCGGTCACTTCGGCTTAGGGCTCGCCATGGCCAGGGCGATTGCTGAGTCCCACGGTGGTCAGATCATGGCTTTGCCAAAGCCAAACCCTGGTTGCCGCATGCTTTTGAGGCTGCCGCTTGGCTAGGCCAATGGTCTTCACGAGTTCTTTTCGACTCGACCAATATCTTGGTTTTGTCTTCAGGAACAATGACGATGTCCACCACAAGGCAATCATCTGGGAATCGGTCTAACGCAAGCCTTGAGGATGCTCTTCGGTTCACTTTGGTCGATGGAGTCATAACGAAGCTGCTTGAATACGACGGTGGGCGCTGGAAAAGTGAGCGGATCAGTGCCAATGAGTTGTATGCTTATGATGGTAAAATCTTAACCAAGACAGAGGCGAAAAAAGGGCGAACCGAGGTCACGACCTACGGCGAGCTCAATGGCAACGGCATTTTCACTAAAGTCAGCTCTGTGCATGTGCCGGCCGTCCCCGGTGTTGGCACTTCGATCATTGACCACAGTGATCATGGCTATGGCAGCGAATCTTCCGATGATTCGCTTGACAATCACTACCATGGTGGTACCGGCAGTGACACGATTAGGGGCCGTCTGGGTCACGATTCCCTCCAAGGCGAATCGGGCAATGACAGCCTCTATGGTGATGAAGGCAATGATGACCTCGGCGGAGGGGATGGTAATGACAGCTTGAGGGGCGGTGTCGGGGACGACATCTTGCGTGGCGACAATGGCAAGGATTCACTGGATGGAGGCGAAAATAACGATTCTCTTTATGGCGATAAAGGGGCTGATGTTTTGCGTGGTGATAGTGGCAGCGATGTCTTGTATGGGGGTGCCGATAATGACCGCTTGTATGGAGGTCAGGCCGATGACCTCCTCTCTGGCGATCTCGGTAATGATTCCCTCGAAGGCGGCGGCGAGAATGATGCCCTCACTGGTGGTCTTGGCCGCGACACCCTCAATGGCGGCGCCGGATCCGACCGCTTTATCTTCACCACCGTCGATGACTCCCGCGCTGGCTCTGGCAATCGGGATTTCATTGCTGATTTCCAGGCAAATCAGGGTGACCTCGTTGACCTTTCAGCAATCGATGCCAATAGCCGGCTGATTGGTGATCAGTCGTTCAGCTGGATCGGTTCAACGTCATTCAGTGGCAAGAGTGGCGAACTTCGCTTTGGTTCTGGCCTTCTACAGGCTGATCTCAATGGAGACAGGCGTGCTGATTTTGAGATCGCATTTGGTGGAGCCGTCACACTTGGCGATGCTCAAATCATTTGCTGAATCGAGCTTGTGTCGGCGCTGTTCGTCACCATCTCGATGAACAGTTACTTGATGAACAGTGTCTCGATGATCAGCCTGTTCAGTTGATCGGTTAGGTCCCGTCCGCTGCGGCCTTCACCGCGGTGGTAGTGCCAGCCAGCTGAGTCTCTCGGCTGGCTGATTTTATGACGCCCTGGTTTGGTCTTCAGCCTTTCCGGCTCCGTTCGCAACCTGTCGAATGGAGATCCCTGTACCTGCGATTTCTCCACGGTTGGGTTCGCGCCTGGCTGCCGCCGCCAGGTGTGCCGACGGGTCAGGATCCGATCACCGGCCGCTCTCCCCCGTGCCCGTCGCTACAGCCTCTTGGGCTTGCTGCCCTTACAACCGTGCCAACCGCTCTTGCTGCCATGACCTCTGAACAGGCCGCCCAGCTGATCGATAACACGCTCGATCTGGTGCACCAGCGTCTGCAGGATCTGGAAGCCCAGGCCCTGAGCCAGGAGCACCGTGCCCTGGCGGCCGAATTCCGTGAATGGCGCCATCCATCCGGTGGTCATATCGATCTGATGGTGTTTCCGGGGTTGACCAACACCTGAAGCTGGTTTTTTGGGCCCTGGCAGTGGCCCTGGCCACTGGCTTGCGGCTCCGCCCACGGCCTTGCGGCTCCGCCCACGGCCTTGCGGTCGGAAACGGCGTCGCTCGGTCGGGACCGAGACTGGCTCTTGACCGGATGCCAGCACGTCAGTGTCACCCGAGAGGTTGCCAGTGGAGCCACAGGCCGAGGGGCCGGCGCCTCAGTCAGGATTTGGTGAGGCCCTGCCGCCTGCCGGCAGCACCATCGCCGCCATTGCCACGGCGGTGGCCGCTGGCGAGGGCAGTGTGGCGATCGTGCGGCTGTCGGGGCCCGAGGCTGAGGCCATCGGTCGACAGGTGTTTGTGGCGGCGGGTCGCCAGGCATGGGACAGCCACCGGGTGCTCTACGGCCATGTGGTCGATCCGTCCAGCGATGAGCGGGTGGATGAGGCGCTGCTGCTGCTGATGCGAGCGCCCCGCAGTTTCACCCGCGAGGATGTGGTGGAGCTGCATTGCCATGGCGGCCTGGAGGCGGTGCGGCGGGTGCTGGAGCTGGTGCTGGCGGCGGGGGCACGGCGGGCCGCTGCCGGTGAGTTCAGCCAGCGGGCTTTTCTGAATGGGCGCCTCGATCTGACCCGGGCCGAGGCGGTGGTGGCGATGATCACGGCCCGGGGCCGCAGGGCGGCCCAGCTGGCGATGGCCGGCATCGATGGCGGCCTTCAACGCCGCATCACCACCTTGCGCGAACGGCTGCTGGATCAGTTGGCGGAACTGGAGGCGCGGGTGGATTTCGAGGAGGATCTGCCGCCACTGGATGGGGCGGCAGTGGTGGCCGAGCTGGCGGCGGTGCGGGCCGAGCTGGAAGCTCTGGTGGCTGAAGGACAGCAGGGCGAACGGCTCAGTGAGGGCCTGCGGGTGGCGATCGTCGGCCGGCCGAATGTGGGCAAGAGCAGCCTGCTCAACCTGCTGAGTCGCCGCGATCGGGCGATCGTGACCGACTGGCCCGGCACCACCCGCGATCTGCTCGAGAGCGAGCTGGTGCTCGATGGGGTGCCGCTCACCCTGGTGGACACCGCCGGCATCCGTACCACGGAAGATCCACTGGAACGGCTGGGGATCGAACGCAGCCATGGGGCCCTGGCTGCCGCCGATGCGGTGCTGTTGCTCTATGACCTGAGCCTGGGCTGGAGCGGCGACGATGAGGCGCTGCGCCGCTTGGTGCCCGACGGCGTGCCTTTGCTGGTGGTGGGCAACAAGGCGGATCTGCTGGAGTCTGGGGAGTCGTCGAGCGGTGCTGCCCCTGAGGGGCCGGCGGATGTGGTGATCAGCGCCCGCAGCGGTGAGGGGCGGGAGGCGCTGGCGGCCTTGCTGCTGCAGCGTTGTGGCCTCGGTGATCTCACCGGCCTGCAGGTGTCTCTCAATGCCCGCCAGCGGGATCTGGCGGCCGGGGCCGCCGCCGCCCTGGCGGCCAGCCTGGAGGCGGCCCAGCAGCAGTTGCCCTGGGATTTCTGGACGATCGATCTGCGCGGTGCCGTGCGTCAGCTGGGTGAGATCACCGGCGAGGAGGTGAGTGAGGCGGTGCTGGATCGGGTGTTTGCGCGCTTCTGCATTGGTAAATGAGCCTGGCACGTGTCAGTGGGAAGCGATCTGCGTCCAGTGGCGGAAGCGATCTGCTTGTCGCCAGTCCATCCCTCAGCGGCAGCACCATGCGGAAGATCAGCGTGACGTTGGATGCGGTGCAGTTCTGACTTTTCCCAGAAGTTGTCAGCACAAAGCCTGGACTTCTGGGTGCATGAAAATGATTGGCGATCGCCATTGAAACAGTCCGGAAATCATGGGGATTTTTGTTGTGCTGACGAAGAGCATCTGTTGCTTGGCTCATGGGATACAAT
>CALPNT020000049.1 GCA_943325005.2 Bifidobacterium breve
CCATCGGTGATGCCACTGCCGGCGAACACCACATTCTCGCCTGAGGCGAGCTCTTCTGCCTCGTACACCTTGTCAACGTCGGTGATGCCCATCTCGTTGAGCCGGGCGATGTTGCCTTCCTTGGTGTAGTCGGCCCACTCGCTCGTCTGGGCGACAGCGGGGTCATAGACCAGCTGACCCTGGAAGTGGCCGCCGAGAGCGCGCATCGCGGCCGCGGAGATCACCCCTTCAGGGGCTGCGCCGATGCCCATCAGGCAATGGGTACCAGTGCCGGCGAAGCCGCAGGCAATGGCGGCCTGCACGTCGCCGTCGGAGATCGGCTGAACCCGGGCGCCGGTGGAACGGATCTCAGCGATCAGATCCTTATGGCGGGCGCGATCCATGACCACGATCGTCAGTTCGCTGGCGGCCAGGCCGAGGCACTCGCTGAGAATCTTGATGTTCTCGGTGGCCGACTTGCGGATGTCCACCTTGCCCTTGGCGGCCGGGGGGGCAGCCAGCTTCTTCATGTAGAAGTCGGGGGCGTTGAACAGGCCGCCGCGGTCCGAGGCGGCGAGCACGGCCATGGAGCCACGCTGGCTGTTGGCACAGAGGTTGGTGCCTTCGCAGGGATCAACGGCGAAATCGACACCGGGTCCGGTGCCACTGCCGACCTCCTCACCGATGTAAAGCATGGGAGCTTCGTCGCGCTCCCCTTCGCCGATGACGATGCGACCCTGCATCTGGATCTGGCCCATGCGCTTGCGCATGGCTTCGACCGCCGCAGCATCAGCTTCATCCTTCTTGCCCAGACCGGTGAGTTCGGCGGAGGCGATGGCGGCCTGTTCAACGACCTCGAGAATTTCCTGAATGAGGGTGCGATCCACGGCAGTCGGGCGGGGGTAGGGGGCTTCAGGGAGAAGCGACAGAGGAGCTACGCCCGGTGGAGGCCGAAGGCGCCAGCAACTGCAGGCCCTCTGGGGCTTGAAGCCGTGCAATCGTATCAGCGTGGAAGGCGGCTCCTTACAATCCTGGTCCGCTTGCGTTCCGGTGGACGTCCATGAGCACCAAACCCCTGGTGGTTTCCCCTTCGATCCTCTCCGCCGACTTCTCCAGGCTGGGGGAGGACGTGCGGGCCGTCGACGTAGCTGGGGCCGACTGGATCCATGTCGATGTGATGGATGGCCGCTTCGTGCCCAACATCACCATCGGGCCCCTGATCGTCGAAGCCCTCAGGCCGGTCACCACCAAACCCCTCGACGTGCATCTGATGATCGTCGAGCCGGAGAAGTATGTGGCCGACTTTGCCAAGGCTGGCGCTGACATCATCAGCGTGCAAGTGGAAGCCTGCCCCCACCTGCATCGCAATCTCGCCCAGATCAAGGAGCTGGGCAAACTGGCTGGAGCTGTGCTCAATCCCAGCACCCCACTCGACACCCTGGAGTACTGCCTCGAGCTCTGCGATCTGGTACTGATCATGAGCGTCAACCCCGGCTTCGGCGGCCAGAGCTTCATCGACAACCAGGTGCAGAAAATTCGTGATCTGCGCCGGATGTGCGATGAGCGCGGTCTGGACCCTTGGATCGAGGTGGATGGCGGTGTCAAGCCAGCCAACGCCTGGAAGGTGATTGAGGCCGGCGCCAATGCCATCGTCAGCGGTTCTGGCGTGTTCGGTGCCAGCGATTACGCCGAGGCGATTCGTGGCATCCGCAGCAGCCGTCGTCCTGAACCAGCCCTGGTCTGACGACCAGAGCCAAGCCTGGATCGACAAGCAGGCTCCCTGGCAACAGGGGGCCTTTTTGGTGTGGCTGAGTTTCCGGCCTGGTTCAGCTGGTGGCGTCCCGCCATGGGGTCAGCTGTCGAAGAACCAGCCATAGCTGTGCAAGCCAATGCCCAGCAGGTTGACTCCGATGTAGCAAACCGCAATCACCACCAGGCCCGCCACCGCGACCAGCGCCGGCCGGCGTCCCTGCCAGCCCCGAATCAGGCGCGTGTGCAGATAGGCCGCATAAACCAACCAACAGATCAGGGCCCAGGTTTCCTTGGGATCCCAGCTCCACCAACTGCCCCAGGCCTCATTGGCCCAGACGGCTCCGCTCACCAGACCCACCGACAGCAGCAGAAAACCAACCGTGATCGTGCGATAGCTGAGGCTGTCGAGCTGCTCACTGATCCGAAATTCGGTGCTACTCAGCGCCATTGCACCCGGGCCATCGGAGGCGAGCTGGGCCTGGCGGAAGCCGCCGCTGCCAATCGAACTGCTTCGCAGCTCCAGGACCTCATCGCGCTCGGTGAACAGCACCGCGAGCGACAGCAGTGATCCCACCAACAGGGCGGCGTAGCTCAGCATGATGACGCTCACATGCATCACCAGCCAGCTGGAACGCAGAGCCGGCACCAGCGGTGAGGCCTGCTGCAGCTGATCCGGCAGGGCGAAACTGGCGAAGGCCACGCAGCCCAGGGCCATCGGTGTGGCAGCCGCCGGCACCAGCGGGCTGGACCAGCTCCGCTCCACCAACAGCTGGGTGAGCGTGCAGCCCCAGGCCAAGAAGCAGAGGGATTCGTAGAGGTTGCTGATCGGAAAGTGGCCGGAATCCCACCAGCGCAACACCAGCTGGGCGGTGAGGCAGAGGTTCGCGGCGGCGACGAGCAACCGCACGACAGAACTGCTCTTGCCGCCGCTCAGCGACCAGAACGACAAGGGCAGCACCAGCAGCAGCAGGGCGAAGGCCAACAGGCCCAGGGCGAAAACCGGATCGGTCACACACAGCACGGATCGAAGGAGCCCAGTCTGCCGTTCAGCCAGACGGGTTGGAGCGTTCGCGTTGGCCTGGCGACCTTGGCCGAGGCCTCAACGACTGGCCTGACGCAGCAACTGCACCCCGCCAGCCAGGCCGATCAGCACCGGCAACCAAGCTGCCAGGAACGGCGTCAGGGCGGCGGTGATGCCGAGAGAGCTGAAGATGAACGACATCAGATAATAACCGAAAATCAACAGCACACTGATGCCGAAGCCCTGACTGTTACTGGTGCGGGAGTGGGGACGGACGCCGAGGCTGCTGCCGATCAGGCCGAAGACCAGACAGATGGCAGGAAAGGCAAATTTTTCCTGGATGCGCACCCGCAGGCGGCGGGATTCCTTGAGATTATTGGCCTCCTTCAGCAGCCGCTCAGCACGCAGGGCCTGACCCACAGTCATCACACTCGCATCGGTGGGAAGCTTTGCCACTTCAAGGGGATCGCGGGAAAGGGGATAGAAATAACGATCAAACTCAGCTGAAGTCGTCGTGCCGTTATTTTCGTCAATGTTGACAATCCTGCCATCTGAAAACTCCCACATCGCCTTGGCATCATTCCAGTGCCCCTGTTTGGCCATCAGCATCTGGCGTTGACCAGTACGGGAAAAGTCGATCAGTGTGACTTCATTCATCTCACCCCGCAGAAACTTACGAGCATAAAAAATATGGGTCAGCATTCGCGTTGATTCTCCCGCTTCCAGCTTGATGCGACCAAAACGGGAATAGAGAATGTTGTCGCCTTTCTCGCTAGCGATGGCCTTGCCGAGGGCACGTTCCAGAGTGTTGGAAGCGGCGAGATTGGCCCGCGGCACAATCAGATCATTAAAGGTGAAGGTCAACAGGCTCATCGCGACCGAAAGCGCCAGGGCCGGCATCACCATTCGTCGCGTGCTCACGCCCACACTGCGCAGGGCCGTGAGTTCGCTGCTACCGGACAAGCGGCTATAAGCCAGCAGCGTGGCCATCAAGGTGGCCATCGGGAAGGCCAGCACCAGAAAGCCCGGCAGGCGCAGCAGGAGCACCAGTAGCGCTGCCGTCACCGGCAAGCCGGATTCCGAAACCCGCCGCACCAGCTCGAATACCACCCCCACCGACAGCGAGACAGCCGTGAATGCGGCGATGCCGAACAACAGGGGACCGAGCAGTTCACCGACCAACCAGCGATCCAGCAGCGGGATGCGTCGTAACCAGGGCCGCAGGGGAGCCCAGGCCCTAGCCGTCAGCCTCAGGATCGGCTTGATCCTCGGCAGGCGCTCCAGGCGGCGCGACCAGAGCGCCCTTGCCGAATCCTGGTCGGGATTGATCGCGTCATCTGCACTCGCTTCGAGCGGAGCAGGCTCCGGCTCATCGTGGGCACCACTCCAGAAAGAGGGCGCGGCCAGCATCGCGAAGGTTTCGCCCAGATAGTGGCGGCGTACCAGCGGGTTCTCCGCCACCTCGGCGGAACTGCCCGAAGCGAGCAGGGAGCCTTCGGTGAGAATGTAGGCCCGATTGGTGATCGCCAGCGTTTCGCGAACGTTGTGATCGGTGATCAACACACCCATGCCCCGATCGCGCAGACCACCGATCAGCTCCTGCAGATCGGCCACCGCCAGCGGATCCACCCCGGCGAACGGTTCATCCAGCAGCAGATATCGGGGGCCTGATTCCCCAACCGCCAGGGCGCGGGCCACCTCACAGCGGCGGCGCTCACCACCCGAGAGCTGGTAGCCACGGCGATGCTGAAACGGTGCGAGATGAAAATCCTCGATCAGCTCGTCGAGGCGATCCCGGCGTCGATGCTCCGGCGTGCCGCTCTCGGCCAGCGCCAGCCGCAGGTTGTCGCGCACTGTGAGTTGGCGAAACACACTCGCTTCCTGCGGCAAATAGCCGATGCCCAGTCTGGCGCGCACCGGCATCGACAGGGCGCTGACCGATTCGCCATCCAGCCGCACATCGCCACTGTCAGGCCGCAACAGCCCAGTGACGAGATTGAAGGTGGTCGTCTTGCCGGCGCCATTCGGGCCCAGCAGACCGACCACTTCGCCGGGACGAAGTTCAAGACTGACATCGTCGACGAGAGGTCGACCCCCCAGGGTGATGGACACCCGTTCCAGGGCAAGACTCATGGCAGCAGCGGTTTGGCCTCGGTGGCCGGCGCTTTGCTCTGCAGCCTCAAGCGGCTGTACACCTGTTTGCCGGCAGGCGGTTCAGCCAGCAGGCGCTCACTGTCCAGTCGGTAGACGAGCCGTTCGGCACGGATGCGCTGGCCATCGGCATCAATCACATCCACATCGCCGGTGAGCACCAACCGGCCTTCCTTCGAGAAATACTGGGCCTGGCGGGAGGTGGCCACCATGCGGCGATCGGGATATTCGATGCGCACGTTGCCTCGGGCCGTCACCACACCCGTGCGGTTGTCGGCTTGCTGGGTATCGGATTCAATCGTGACCAGGCCCGCGTCTGGGGCTGCAGCTGGCTTGGCCGCCAGCGGTGCGGTTGGCTGTGCCAACTGGGCCGCACCAGGGTGGGGAATCGCCAGAGCCAGGAGACACAGCACTGCTGTCACCGTCAGGGGGCGACGACGCTGGCTGGCAGCGGAAAGCAGTGACGAGCCCAGGGGCGAAGGCCAGCGTGATCGCCACCGGGACAGGGTTCTGACCTGCATCAATCAGCTCGGCAGGCGGTGAAACGTGGCCCCAATTTACCGGGAGGGCTTACCCGGCCTTTGCAGGGTCGGTTTGGGCAAGGCGGAGGTGTCTGCATCCGCTTGCAAGGCCTGCAACCAAAGCGAACTCTCCTGACGAAGGCTCACCAGGTCAAGCCCCAAGGCCTGATCATCGCAGCCCCGCAGCCGGCCAAGGCCCTCGCCGGTGAGCACCATGGCCCCGTGGTGGTTGCCGCGCTCGAGATGAAGCTGGCCCACGGCGATCTGCAGGATGCCCTGCAGAACACAGCGAACAGGACTCTGGGTCTCATGCCAGAGCGACTCAAAGCCGTCGTGACAGGCGTACCAATCAGCGGCGTTGAACAGATCAATCGCAGCTTGCAGGCGCGGATCGGCCAGCAGCTGGACTTCCTCATCCAGGCCGCCGTCGCAACCGGGTTGGACGGCGGCTGAATCGGCTGCGAAGCTCAACGCTTGGCAGGCTTCTTCATCGGCAGCTTGCGCAGGCGGATCGATTCAGGCGTGACTTCGAGCATTTCATCGGGACCGATGTACTCGAGCGCCCGTTCCAGGGTCATCTGAATCGGAGCCTGGAGGGTGTCGAGCACTTCGGCACCAGCCGAGCGGATGTTGGTGACCTGCTTAGCCTTGCTGACATTGAGCTCGAGATCGGGCGGACGATTGTGTTCGCCGACGATCATGCCCTTGTACACCTTGGTGCCGGGGGTGATGAAGAACTGGCCCCGATCTTCGGCTCCCTTGAGCGCGTAGAAGGTGGCGGTGCCCTCTTCGAAGGCCACCAGCACCCCATTGCGGCGAGCATCCATGTCCCCCTGCATCGGCCGGTAGTCGAGGAAGGAATGGCTCATGATTCCTTCGCCCCGGGTGGCGCGGATGAACTCGCCGCGGAAGCCGATCAGACCACGGGCAGGCACCACAAACTCCAGCTGGGTACGGCCGTCGTTGGTGTTTTCCATGTTCTGCATCTCGCCCTTACGCGTGCCGAGCTTCTCAATGCAGGAGCCGACGGATTCCTCCGGCACATCCATCACCAGGGTTTCGTAGGGCTCGCTCGGGGTGCCATCAATGGTGCGGAAGATCACCTGAGGCTGGCTCACCTGGAACTCATAGCCTTCGCGGCGCATGGTTTCAATCAGGATGCCCAGGTGCAGTTCGCCGCGGCCACTGACGGCGAAGCGATCGGGGGAATCGGTGTCCTCGACACGCAGGGCAACGTTGGTGAGCAGTTCCCGCTGCAGCCTGTCCCGCAGCTGGCGGCTGGTGACAAATTTGCCCTCCTTGCCGGCAAACGGTGAGTCGTTGACCACAAAGGTCATCTGCAGGGTGGGTTCATCCACCTTGATCAGTGGCAAGGCCTCGGGATGATCAGGACAGGCGATGGTTTCGCCGATGTTCACCTCATCGAATCCAGCGACGGCGACCAGATCGCCGGCACTGGCCGATTCGATCTCGACCCGCTGCAGACCCTTGAAGCCGAGCAGCTTAGAAATCCTGCCGCGCTTGACGCTGCCATCGTCGCGCAGCAGGGCTGCAGGCTGACCAGCCCGGATCGTGCCGTTGTGAATGCGGCCAATCATGATCCGGCCGAGAAAATCGCTGTAATCGAGCGTGGTGACCTGCAGCTGCAGGGGTTTGGTGGGATCACCGACCGGGGGTGGGACGTGACGCAGAATCGCATCGAAGAGCGGCTTCATGTTGTCGCTCTCGGTCTTCATGTCCGGCTTGGCGTAGCCGGCCATGCCACTGCCGAACAGATAGGTGAAATCGCACTGGTCGTCGTCGGCACCGAGTTCGAGGAACAGATCGAGCACCTTGTCGACAGCCTGTTCGGGATCCACCCGGGCCCGATCGATCTTGTTGACAAACACGATCGGCCGCAGACCCTTTTCCAAGGCCTTCTTGAGCACGAAGCGGGTCTGGGGCATGGGCCCCTCGTTGGCGTCGACGATCAGCAGGCAGCCATCGACCATGCCGAGCACCCGCTCCACCTCGCCGCCGAAGTCGGCGTGCCCAGGGGTGTCGACAATATTGATGCGGATGCCGTTGTAATCAACGGCCGTGTTCTTGGAGAGGATCGTGATACCCCGCTCCCGCTCCAGATCGTTGGAGTCCATGATGCAAGTGGGCACGGCCTCACCCTCCCGGAAGATGCCGGACTGGGTGAGAAGGGCATCCACCAGGGTGGTCTTGCCGTGGTCGACGTGAGCAATGATCGCAATGTTGCGAATCGGCACACCTTTGACTTCGCCACTCATGGGCATCGGATCCTGCAGAGAAAGGGAGTTGGGCTCGGGTGTCGCGTCGTCTGAAATCTCGCCGCCTGATCAACTCCGGCTGACAGGGAGGTCGTGCCGTATCAACGGCCAGTGGGCTCGATGCTGGGATCGAATGCCGCTGGCGAGGTGCGTGACATTTCTGAAGCGAAACTTGATCTTACCTTGCGACCCGCACGCCCAGGCTCTCTAACGTGCCAGCCGCTGGGCAGGCTCAAACAGCCGCAGGGCTGCGGTGGATCCTTCAAAGCGCCAGTGCCATGGCTCGTAGCTCACGCCTTGCGCATTGCCAGCCGGGAACGAGAGCTGGAAATGAAAGCGATGGGCATGGGCAACCAGCCAGCGGTAAGCGGGCGTGCGATCGAAACTGGTCAAGACATTGGTGCTGGGCAGGCGACCATCGCCGAGATCGACGGCCAGCCCGGTGCTGTGTTCGGAAAACCCCGGTGGGGCGCTGACCAGGGCCCGGTCTCTGGCGCTCTGGTTGCGCTCGGCCTTGACGTCAAAGAACAGCTGCCGCTGCAGGGATAACGAGCGGAACGCACTGAGCACCACCAGATTGATCCCATCGGCTGCAGCGGCCCGTTGCATCGCCAGCAACGCCTGGGCCGCGTCGCGCTGCAGGCGCAGACCGGAACTGATGGCGACGAGCTGGCCAGGCGCCACTTCAGGATAGGGGAAATGGCCCAGCAGTCGGCCATCGGCACTGAGGCGAGCCTTGAGACCGGCGACAGGCGGTGGCGTCAGCCAGCGGCGCAGCGGGCCCGCCATCAGTAGCAGCACGAGGCCCGTGGCCAGGCCACTGACGACCAGCAGCCTAAGCAGACGACCGAGGAGTGAGGGGCGTCGCGGTTTCGATGGCTGACTGCGACGGGCGAGCGGAATGTCTTCCCCGATCAACGGTGCGGGCACAACGACCGGCAAAGGGCTTGATCGTAGTGGTCATGCCCGTCTGGGCCAGCAGCAACCAGTCGGGTCGCCGATGGCGATGCAGCGGTGTTAGTTTTTTCGGCCAGGATCCCTTTGGTGGAGCAGGTTTCAAGATGTTGCGAGTCGCGGTGGTGGGTGGCGGCCCGAGCGGTTCCTGTGCTGCCGAAGTGCTAGCCAAGGCGGGCATTGAAACCTGGCTGTTTGAGCGCAAGCTCGACAATGCCAAGCCCTGCGGGGGAGCGATCCCGCTGTGCATGGTCCAGGAGTTCGATCTGCCGGAATCGATCATTGACCGCAAGGTCAATAACATGAAGATGATTTCCCCTTCGAATCGGGAGGTGGACATCCATCTGGACAATCCCGCCGAGTACATCGGCATGTGCCGCCGCGAAGTCTTTGATGCCTTCCTGCGCAACCGTGCCGCCGACCTCGGCGCTCACTTGGTCAACGGCCTGGTCCAGAGCATTGATACCGGCAAGAACCGTCAGGGGCCCTACACGCTCCACTACGCCGACTACTCCGGCACCGGCCTCACCGGTGAGCTCAAAACCCTTGAAGTGGACCTGATCGTTGGTGCCGATGGCGCCAACAGCCGGGTTGCCAAGGCCATGGATGCCGGCGATTACAACGTGGCGATCGCCTTCCAGGAGCGGATCCGACTGCCACCCGAAGAGATGGCCTACTACGAAGATCTGGCCGAGATGTACGTCGGCACCGACGTTTCGCCTGATTTCTACGCCTGGGTTTTCCCCAAGTATGACCACGTGGCCGTGGGTACCGGCACGATGCAGAAGAATCAGAGTCTGATCAAGGGCCTGCAGAAAGGCATCCGTGAACGGGCCAGCAATCGGCTGTTGCATGGCGAAGTGATCAAGGTGGAAGCCCATCCGATCCCTGAACATCCTCGCCCCAGACGGGTGGTGGGGCGCATGGCCCTAGTGGGAGATGCCGCCGGCTATGTCACGAAGAGCTCGGGTGAAGGCATTTACTTCGCGGCCAAGAGCGGCCGGATGTGCGCCGAAGAAATCGTGGCGGCCAGCGGCAATGGCGCCAGGATCCCGACCGAAAAAGATCTCAAAGTGTACCTGAAAAAATGGGACAAAAAATACGGCGCCACCTATAAAGTTCTTGAAATCCTGCAGAATGTCTTTTACAGCAACGATCCAGCCCGTGAGGCCTTCGTTGAAATGTGCGATGACAAAGACGTGCAGCGGCTCACCTTCGATAGCTATCTCTACAAGCGGGTGGTGCCGATCAATCCCTGGCAGACGCTCAAGCTCACCTTGCTGACCATCGGCGCCTACCTGCGCGGCCAGGCTTTCGCCCCTGCCAATTACAAACCGGTGCCCAGTGCCGTTCGCAGCGAATCTGAAATGGCAGCCATCCATGCCGCCGACGCTGCCGCCAGGATTGCTGGCCCCAACGGACTCGATCCCAGCCACGGCGTTTCAGCTGACAGCGCGGAATCGAAGCCTGCGGCTGAAACCGGCGAGCGCGAACCGCTGCTGGCGGGTAAGAGCTGAATGGTGTTCTGGCTGGAACGAGCCGCATCCACACGGTTCGGCAACTCCTGGCGCGGCTGAACCGGAGAGGCGAAGGCAGAGGCTCCCCCTGTAGGGGGGCTGACCTCGTTCGACCCTTGGTCTCTTGGGGTTGCAGGGATCGCCCCCACGGGAACGATCCCTGCAAGGTGCTGAAGCACCTTCGCCCCCCCGGCTTCGGCTCCAAGGCCAGCTGGCTGGCTGATTTCAGCCCTGCAGTCGGCTGAAATCAGCCAGCACTGCAGCCTGATTGCGCAACACCGCCAGCAGGTTGAGGCGGTTGGTGCGTACGGCTGCGTCCTCCGCCATCACCAGCACGCTCTGCTCGCCATCGAAGAAGGCTGCCAGCACCGGTGCACTCTCCGCCAGGGCCCTGGCCAGGGAGGCATAGCGTTCCGGCTCATGGCCGCAGACGATCGGCTCCAGCTGCTCCAACACGGCCAGCATGGCGCTCTCGCTCGGGGAGCTGAACAGGTCGGGGTTGACCACCCCGGCTGCGCTGAGCTCCTCGGGCTGCAGGTCGCCTTTTTCCGCCAGCCGTGCAGCACGCTGCACCACGGCCTGCACGGCGCTGAGGCTGCCAGCGGCACGCAGCTGCAGCAGCAGGGCCGCCCGCTGGCGGGCATCGGCCGGATCGGCGAGCACCCGCTGCAGTGCCACGCCGCTGCCAGCCACCGCCTGCACCAGATCCACTGCGATCCCCTGCTCTTCCAGCAGGCTGACCAGGCGCTGACGCAGAAATTCGCCCAGCTCCGCCGCCAGCTGGCCGGCGTCGAGCTTGTACTGGGGCAACAGCTGGGTCCAATGGCGACAGGCGCGCTCGAGCAGGGCCAGCAAATCCAGGCTCCAGCACCGATCCCAGAGGATCTGCAGCAGCCCATTGCCGGCCCGGCGCAGGGCATAGGGGTCGGAGGAGCCGCTGGGTCGCTCACCTTTGGCATAGATGCTCAGCAGCAACTCCAGCCGTTCGGCCATGGCCAGCACTGCTCCTGCCTCCGAGGCCGGTAGCTGGTCGCCGGCACCTCGCGGCAGATAGTGCTCCAGCACCGCCAGCGCCACGGGCCGCGGTTCGCCTTCCGCCAGCAGGTATTTAGCCCCAATCACCCCCTGCAGCTCCGGGAATTCCCCAACCATCTGGCTCACCAGATCGTGCTTGCACAGATGGGCTGCCCGGCGAGCATGACTGCCGCAGAGCTCGCCCAGGTCCAGTTGCTCCAGCAGCACATCGGTGCACCATTCGAGCCGCTCGCAGCGGTCGCGCAGGCTGCCCAGACCCTCGGCGAAGGTGACGCGATCGAGTTGGTCGCGGCGGTCGATGCTGGCGATGCGGCGATCGGCGGCGATGAAGAACTCCGCATCGGCCAGCCTGGCCCGCAGCACCCGTTCATTGCCCCGCTGAATCGTGGCCGCCGCCGCCGCCAGCCCATTGCCGATGCAGAAGAAACGGGGCAGCAGGCTGCCGTGGGCATCGAGCGCCAGGGGGTCGGGGCTGGCGGCGGGCTGTAGCAGGGGGACATAGCGCTGGTGGGAGCGCATCACCGTGCTCAGCACCTCCGGGGGCAGGCTGAGAAAGCGCTCCTCAATCCTGCCCTCGATCAACTGGGGGGATTCGACCAGATCGATCAGTTCCTCGAACAGCGCCTCAGGCAGATCGATGCTGGCGCCAAGGTCTGCGGCCCGCACCTCCAACTGCTCGCGGATCCAGCGGCCCCGCTCAGCCCGGTCCACCTGCACATCGGCAGCCGCCATCTGGAGTGCGTAGCTGGCCGCACTGGTGATCGTGATGGCTTCTGGCCGTAGCCGATGGCCGCGACTGAGCCGGCCACTGCTCAGGGGCGGATCGCACTCCGCCAGTTCCACCGGCACCAGCTGATCGTCGAGCAGGGCCACCAACCAGCGGATCGGCCGACTGAAGCGGGCTTCGCCTTCGCCCCAACGCATGAACCGACGACCCTGCAAACAGGCGATCCAGCGGGGCACCAGCTCGGCCAGCACCTCAAGCGTCGGCCGCCCTGCTTCAAGGCTGCGGGCGAACACAAACGGTCCTTTGTCCGTCTGGCGCACCTCCAGCTGGCTGGCCTCGATGCCGCAGCGTCTGGCGAAACCGATGGCCGCCGCAGTGGGCTGGCCTTCCTTGAAAGCCTGCTGGGCCGGAGGCCCTTTGCGTTCCTCCGCCAGATCCCGCTGTTGCAGCGGCAGGTCCGTCATCGTCACCACCAGACGGCGGGGGGTGCTGGTGACCCGCAGCGCCGTGGCCTCAAGGCGGCTGTTCTCCAGATCCGCGGCCACCGCAACTTGCAGCTGCGGCAGGGCCAGGCGGGCAAAATCGGCGGGCAGCTCCTCGGTGCCGATTTCCAGCAGGAACGTGGCCATGGATCAGGTCAGGAACAGCGCGACTGTATGCAACAGCCACCAGAGCGCCACCATCCCATGAAATCCTGCCCAAATCGCGACAGCTCGATGCGGCCCGAGAGCCATTCGCTAGTTTCGGACTGATTCCGAATGCCGCCGAAACGATGCCCCCGACGCCGGTCACCGACAACCCGTCCATCGGATCGGCGCCGTCCAAGTTCGAGGCCCTCAAGGCAGCCAGCGGTTACCTCAAGGAACCTCTGCTCAGCGAACTCGATACCGAGAGCCGCCATTTCACCGAGTCGGCCGTCCAGATCCTGAAGTTTCACGGCAGCTATCAACAGGACAACCGCGACAACCGCCGCAAGGGCGTCGAGAAGGACTGGCAGATGATGCTGCGGCTGCGCAGCCCCGGTGGGCGCATCCCCCCCGCCCTCTATCTGGCCCTCGACGACCTGGCCGATCGCCTCGGCAATGGCACCCTCAGGACCACCACCCGCCAGGCCTTCCAGATGCATGGCATCGCCAAGGCGGATCTGCGCGAGGTGATCGGCACCATCGTGCGTTCGATGGGCTCCACCCTCTCCGCCTGCGGCGACATCAACCGCAACGTGATGGCGCCGGCGACACCGACCCAGAGCGGTGGCTACCCCGCCGCCCGGCAGCTGGCCGATGACATCGCCGACCTGCTCACACCCCAGGCGGCGGAGGGCTCCTATCTCGATCTCTGGGTTGATGGCGATCTCGCCTATCGGATCAAGCCCCGGGTCGCCGTCCGGAAGGTGAAAGCGCGCCAGGGCGAAGGCGCCATCTTCAGCGGCGACGCGGCCGAACCCCTCTACGGCGCCACCTACCTGCCACGCAAGTTCAAGATCGCCGTCACCGTTCCCGGTGACAACTCGGTGGATCTGCTCACCCAGGACATCGGTCTGGTGCTGTTCAGCGATGCCGCTGGCCGCGCCCTGGGCTGCAACGTCTACGTGGGTGGCGGCATGGGACGCACCCACAACAAAGACGAGACCTTTGCGCGCAGCGCCGACCCGCTCGGTTGGGTGGCGATCGATCACGTGCTGGATCTGGTGCAGGCGATCGCCGCTCTGCAACGTGATCATGGCGATCGTCAGCAGCGGCGCCATGCCCGCATGAAATACCTGATTCAGGATCGGGGTGTGGCCTGGTTCCGGCAGGAACTGGAGCGTTATTTCCCCCATCCGATCAAGCGGCTGCGGCAGGAACCCAAGGCCAAGCTGCTGGACTATCTCGGCTGGAACCGCCAGGGTGATGGCCTCTGGTACGTCGGCCTGCCCCTGCTCTGCGGCCGCCTCGAAGGCGACGTCAAGGTGGGCCTGCGCCAGCTGGTGGCCACCTATCAGCTCGACGTGCGTCTCACCCCCAACCAGGATCTGCTGCTCTGCAACATCGGCAGCAACCAGCGGCAGGGTATCCGCCAGGCCCTGGAACAGCTTGGCTTCGAGGCCCCCGAGGCCCCGGCTCGCCTGGCCCGCCATGCGATCGCCTGCCCGGCCATGCCCACCTGTGGTCTGGCGATCACCGAATCGGAGCGCATCCTGCCCCAGGTGCTCAACCGGCTGGAGGCCCTGCTGGCGAGCCTGAAGATCGACAAGTCGATTCTCATCCGCATGACCGGCTGCCCCAATGGCTGCGCCCGCCCCTACATGGCTGAGATCGGCCTAGTGGGCAGCGGGGTTGAGAGTTATCAGCTGTGGCTGGGGGGAACCCCGGGGCTGACCCAGTTGGCCCGGCCCTTCCTCGAGAAAATGCCGCTGGAGCAGCTGGAGAGCACCCTGGAGCCGCTGCTCAGCACCTGGAACCAGGAAGCGGGTGCCCGCACCAGTTTCGGCGACTGGATCAACAAGGTCGGCGACGATCGGGTCAAGGCCCTGCTGGCAACCCCATGAACCAGCCCGATCACCGCCGCCAGCACCGGGTCCGACCCGATCGTCACCAGGGCTCGACGCGCAGGCGCCCTTGGGCCAGGTGCTGGCTCACGCTGGTGCTCGGAGGCGCATCCTTGTCCGTGACCATGGCCGAACCTGGCTTGGCGGCCAGCATGCCGCCATTGCCGCCAGCGCGGCAGGTGCTTTACGACCCGGATCCGGCCACCTGCAAACCAGCTTCGCTGCAGAGCAATTTCCAGAAGCAACTGCTGCCCTGGGCAGATCAACCTGCCGCTGTCCAGGCCAGGTTGCGCCAGCTTCAGCTGGAGATGCTCCAGGCGACGTTGCAGCGGTGCGTCCGCAAGGGTCTGTTAACTGCCGAGCAGGTCAACAGCCTGGAGCAGGCGCTGGGGTTGCCGAGCGAGCAGCCAGCTCAACCCTCCGGGGCCCGTCCATAGATCGCCCTGGCCTGGCCAAGCCGCCAGGCCCAGAGCTGATCGCCATGGCTGAAATGCCACCATTCGTTGGGATGCTGGGCAAAGCCGGTCCCCTCCATCACCTGGCGTAACAACTGCCGGCGTCCATGCCAGAGGCCAGCCTCGCCATCGGGATCGCGGCAGGCGGCGGCGGCGTAATGGTCGGGCTCGGACACCGCGCCGATCGCGTCGATGGCACCCCCCATCTCCAGCAGCTGCCCACCAGCCTTGGCCAGGGTGAGATCCACAGCGGCTCCGGTGCTATGGGGAGGGGGCGTGGCCGGATCGACACTGGGCGGAGCCCAGAAGCGACCCACCGCCGCTACCACCTGATCGCGGCTCGGGCTGGGCTGAAGGGGATCAACGCCGCGCTGCCTGCATTCGGCGGCAATGGCGTGATCCACCATGAACTGCTGCACCGCCACGGGCCGCCAGGCATCGAAAATCGCCAGACGCCACTGGGGCTGCTGCAGCTGGAGCCGAGCCTCGGCTTGCAGCAAGCGTTGCAACACGCCCTGACGCAGCCGGAACGGTGATCCCCGTTGGCCATAGGGGGCGCCGAGGGCCTGATAAGGATGGGGCTCGATGCGCCATAAGGGCGGTGGTAGAGCCGTCAGCGGCTCGCCATTGTCGTCGATCGGGATCGGGCTCCAGGGACGCATGCTCAGTTCAGACGGGCGGCATCGACCAGGCGACGACGCTGATCCTCCAGGGCCTGGCGCAGCAGCGGCTGGCCGCTCAACTCCGGATCGTCCTCCAGCAGGTTTCGGGCCACATCCCGGGCCAGCTCCAGCATGTCGCCATCGTCACTGAGGCTGGCCAGGGCCAGGTCGGGCAGGCCCGACTGGCGGGTGCCCAACACCTGGCCAGGGCCCCGCAGGCGCAGATCCATCTCGGCGATCTCGAAGCCATCGTTGCTGCGCACCAGCACCTCCAGCCGCTGCTTGGCGCTGGCATTGCGGCCGTCGTTGATCAGCAGGCAGTGGGAGGCCGCCGCCCCGCGGCCAACCCGGCCGCGCAACTGGTGCAGCTGGGCCAGGCCGAAGCGATCGGCGTGCTCGATCACCATCACGCTGGCGGCCGGCACGTCCACCCCCACCTCCACCACGGTGGTGGAAACCAGCACCTGACAACTGCCGCCGGCAAAGGCGGCGATGGCGCGCTGCTTCGCCTCGCTGTTGAGCCGCCCATGCAGCAGGCCCACCTCGAGATCGGGAAACACCGCCTCAGCCAAATGGCGGTGCACCTCCACAGCCGAGCGCAGATCAACCTTCTCCGATTCCTCCACCAGCGGCAGCACCACATAGGCCCGCTGCCCCAGGGCCACCTGCTCACGGATCAGGGCCCAGGCCTGATCTCGCTCGCCGCCGCGCAACAGCCTGGTGCGGATCGGCGTACGCCCCGGCGGCAGTTCGTCGATCTGGCTGACATCGAGATCGCCATGCACAGCCAGGGCCAGGGTGCGGGGAATCGGCGTTGCCGTCATCGTGAGCAGATGGGGTTGCAGCCCCTTGGCCAGCAGGCGATTGCGCTGCCGCACCCCGAAGCGGTGCTGTTCATCCACCACCACCAGGCCGAGCCGATCGAACTGCACGGGATCTTCGAGCAAGGCATGGGTGCCCACCAGCAGCTGCAGCTGCCCATTGGCCAGATCCTGCAGGATCTGGCGCCGGCGCCGCAGCGGTGTCGAACCCGAAAGCAGCTCGACACTCACCTGCAGAGGATTGAGCCATTCCACGAGCTTGGCGTAGTGCTGCTGGGCCAACACCTCGGTCGGAGCCATCAGGGCGCCCTGGCAACCCGCTTCGATCGAAGCCAGCAGGGAGGCCAGCGCCACCACGGTCTTGCCACTGCCCACATCGCCCTGCACCAGGCGGGCCATCGGTTGCGGTCTGGCCATGTCGGCCTGGATTTCAGCCAGCACCCGCTGCTGGGCGGCGGTGAAGCGGAAGGGCAGCAGCTCGAGGAAGCGGGCCAGCAGATCCACCTGGCCCGGCAACAACAGCAGCGGTGGCGCCTGGCGGCGGCGCAGGCGTTCGCGGCGCTGGGCCAGGGCCAGTTGCAGCAACAGGAACTCGTCGAACACCAGCCGTTGGCGACTGGCCTGCAGTTGCTGGCGATCACGCGGTTGGTGGATCTGCTCCAGGGCGGTGGCGCGGCAGGAGAAGCCCAGCTGCTGCCGCAGCAAGAGCGGCAAGGGATCCGGCCAATGGCTCACCAGGGGCAGCAGACTGGCGATCGCCCGCCGCAATCGCTCCGCCGTCAGCCCTTCGGTGAGCGCATAAACGGGCACCAGGCGGCCGATCTGCTCGGAGCGCACCTCGGCGCCGGGCGACTCCAGCACCTCGATCAGCGGATCGTTGAATGTGGGCCCATAGGGGGTGTCGCGCACCAGGCCACTGACGGCGACCGTGGCGCCGGGCGGGAATTGGCGCTGCTGGGACTTCAGCCAGCCGGGA
>CALPNT020000050.1 GCA_943325005.2 Bifidobacterium breve
ATCGCCGCGAGGCTCGGCATCGCCCCCGACGCCATGATCCGCCTGCGGGCTGGCATCATTTACGCCTTGCTGGAGGCCACCGGCGATGGCCACTGCGGGCTGCCAACTGCCGAGTTGCTCAAGCTCGCCGCTGACCTGCTGACGGTGGAACGCCCAGCACCGACGCCGCCGGCCGAACAGAAGGCAACAGAGGGCTCAGCTCAGACAGATCAGCCAGGCGACGCTGCAGCAAAGCCACCGCCCCATCGAGAAGCCCCCGCCAACCGGGTTCCCCTCGAGCCCATCGTGATCCAGTCCGCCCTCGATCTGGAACTCAGCGAAGGCTCGGTGGTGAGCGACAGCCTGGCGGGGGAGCCCGCCATCTTCCTGGCCCACCTGCACCGCGATGAACGGCGCATCGCCGAGGCACTGCAGGAGCTGGGCGATGGCTCTCCCCCCTGGGGGGCCATCGACGCCGCCAAGGCCATCACCTGGGTGGAGCAACGCCTGGGCCTGGAGCTGGCCGCCAGTCAGAAAACCGCCGTGACGGAGGCTCTCGCCAGCAAGGTGCTGGTGATCACCGGCGGTCCCGGAGTGGGCAAGACCACCCTGATCAATGCGATCCTGCGCATCCTGGCCGCCAAGAAGCTGCGGATCCAGCTCTGCGCCCCCACCGGCCGGGCCGCCAAACGCATGGCGGAGGCCACCGGACTGGAGGCCCGCACCATCCACCGCCTGCTGGAGTACGACCCTGCCGCCCATGGCTTCCGCCGCGGCGCCGACCTGCCCCTGGAGTGCGACCTGCTGGTGGTGGATGAAACCTCGATGGTCGATGTGCCACTGATGGCCTCGTTGTTGGCCGCCATCCCCCCCGAGGCCTCTCTGCTGCTCGTGGGTGATGTCGACCAACTGCCCTCGGTAGGGCCGGGCCAGGTGCTCGCCGATGTCATCAGCAGCGGCGCCCTGCCAGTGGCCCGACTGACGGAGGTGTTCCGCCAGGCGGCCAGCAGCCGCATCATCACCACCGCCCATGCCATCAATGCCGGCACCATCCCGGATCTACGGCCTCCGGCCGATGGGGCGAACACCGACTTTTATTTCCTGCCGGCTGAAACGCCCGAGCAGGCGGTGGCCCTGATCCTCAAGGTGGTGGGGGAGCGCATCCCGGCCCGCTTTGGCTTGGATCCGATCGGCCAGGTGCAGGTGCTCTGCCCAATGGCCCGCGGCGGCTGCGGCTCCCGTTCCCTCAACATCGAACTGCAGAAGCTGCTCAATCCCGATCCAGCCGAGCAGGTGGAGCGCTTTGGCTGGCGGTTTGCGCCGGGCGACAAGGTGATGCAGATCGCCAACGACTACGACAAGGAGGTGTTCAACGGTGATGTCGGCACCATCGATGCGATTGATGCCGATACCAGTGAGCTCAGCGTGCTGTTCCCCAGCAGCGAGGCCGGGGTTCAGGGCAGCCGGGTGGTGGTCTACGGCTGGGGTGAACTCGATCATCTGGTACCCGCCTACGCCTGCACGATCCACAAAAGCCAGGGCAGCGAATACCCCGCCGTCGTCATCCCGCTGCTCACCCAGCACTACGCCATGCTGCAGCGCAATCTGGTGTACACCGGCCTCACTCGTGGTAAGCAACTGGTGGTGCTGGTGGGACAGAAGAGGGCCCTGGCGATGGCGGTGAAAAACCACCTGGGCCGCAAGCGCTACACCAAGCTGGCGGAATGGCTGTCAGGCTAATTCGGGACCATCGTCATTCCTCCCAATCGGGATACTGCTCTGGTTGCGGCCCCTCCTCTTGGATCAGTCTGGGGTAGGGACTCCCGGGAGTTTCGACAAGATCCTTGCCTTTCTTGCGGATCTCAAAGATCCAGTCATCACCAAAGTCAAACCAGAAATAGAGCTTCTTGTGCTTGGGCAGTGGAAATACATCCGCCAAGCTCATGCGCCACAAGGAACCACCATCGTCTATACCGGGATTGGAGTCCCATTCAGGTTCAACAAGCCAGACCCTTTGGCCCATGATCGTATTGGCCAGATAGAAGGTGGAGAGGTGGTCATCCTCAAACCCGACGAGGTTGAGAATCAGCCCATGCAGGTCGGCGAGCGTGGAAGCGGAGGCCACCTCGACCACTCGCAGGAACGGTACATCCAGGCAAACACCCGCCACACATTGGATCGCCAGTCGGTAGATCGTACCCAAGCGATTGACTATGATCGTGCGTTCGAGTTCCACTATCGCCGATGCAGCGCCGAAAATGATCAATCCTTGAGACTATTGTTGAAGTTCCGACTGGTGGGTGTCGCCAGGATGGATGCTGCCCTGGAGCGACTGCTGCAGGCCGGATTGCTGCCAGCCCCCGGCCGCACGGACACCTTCTTCCAACCCGACCGTCCCCTGCGCTCGTTCGGAGCGCGGATTACCCTGGCCGCCCGCCTGGGTCTGATCGAGACCCCGGTGGAGCAGGCCCTGAAGACCCTGCGGCGCGTGCGCAATTCCTTTGCCCACTCCACCACCACAGCCACCCTCACCGATCCAGGCCACGCCGACCGACTCCTCCAGTCGTACGCAGCGGCCCGAGCCAATTCCCTCTGGCAACCGCTGGAGCGGATCCTGCAGGAACAGGGCGGAGCTGATGGCACCCCGCTCGATCCCGCAATGCGCGACACCATTCTGCTGATCACGATCCTGGTGGCTTTTCTGGAGGCGGCGGCGCAGCAGCTGTGCCCCCAGCCTGGAAAAGAAGCACAGGCAGCAACGCTGCCTTACAGATTGATGTCGCTCCAGATTGGCAAAATCAATAGCTGTGAGTGGAGAGGTTGCTTGAAAATCAAGATGCGACAGGTTCCGAATCAGATCTCAATGGCCACAGAAATTAAAAAAATTGATAGAAGAACCGGCGAACAAGTTAAAGGCAGCAACCTGGCTCAAGATTGCTTGCACGCAGAAACAACACCATAAACGGAATGGAACCATCCAGAACGGTTCCACCGTAGGGTAATGTTTGCAGATCAATCGCAATTAGATGAGAGTGCGACCACAGATCCTGGTTGTTCTGATCGCTCCTTGGTTCACCTCCCTTCCGGCTCCCGTCAGTGCTGAGCCAGTCCCAGCTGAAGTCCCAGCCAAAGGCACAGCTGCTGGCGCCAACGAAAAGTACTCGTCAGGCCCCTATGTGACTGGAGCGATCGGCATGAATTGGCCAACGGCCCGAGTGGGCACCGGCGACGCCGGGTCATTCACGGAATTTTCCAATCCTGGCTTCTCTACAGAAATTGGACTTGGCTATATCTTTAAGCCATTGCGGGCTGAGCTGACTTATGCCCTTGATGCCAGCCGCCTGCGAGGGTATAACAGTGTGACGAGTCAGTATTATGGCTACAATCATGGTGGTGAAACACGAAAGAATTCCGCCTTCGCTAGCCTCTACTGGGATCTTTTCCCAGGCAAACGGTTGACCCCTTATATCGGCGCTGGCCTCGGTCTAACCAGCCTGGAAGTGGCGAAATTTTCCGAGCCAGGCTACAAGTACAATGGCTACTCAAAAGCACTATTTGGCTATCAGGCAAAGGCAGGAATTGCCTACACCATAGATTCTAAATCAAAAATCTTCGCTGAGGCAATCTATCGAGGCACAAGTGCTTACACAACCAATGATGGGTTTAATGATTGGCGTGACTCATCGTTCTCAAGCTGGAGCGGTCAGATTGGCGCAAGAGTTGGCTTCTGAAGTGATGGATTGCTCAGCACAGTTGCGGCTGTGATGCAACCAACACCGTTCCTGGCATCGCTCAAGACTGCATTCCGGCCTTGGGTCGCCCATGCTGGTGAAGCCCTTTCAGTCCAGACCATGAGCAGCATCAGCGAATCCAGCCAGCTCGACGGCGACGTGAATCCAGCGATCCAGCAAGTGCTCGATGCCATGGAGGCTGCCGAGATCAGCCCTGAGGACGCCCTGCAGATCAGCCTGGTGCTGTTGAACTTCGTCGAGGAACACCACCTCGACAACCTCGAGGAGTTCCTCGCCGATGAGCAGCCTGATGCCATCAGCGTTGCTGTCTGGGCCGCAGACAGTGCGCGTCTCAAAACCGCTCGGGAGTTGCTGGAGGAGGTGTTGGGTGAAGACGACGACACGGACCAGGACGAGAGTGAAGCCGACAACCTTGAAGAGGACGGCGAGAGCTGATCGGTCCGCAACTGGAAGGCCGCTCAGGCAGCCATCGCTGTCGACTGGCGCCTTCCCAGTGCTTGGATTCGATGCCCAGGTGTTGCACCCACCCTGCGACACCTGGCCCATCGCGGGAGCAGGGGGTACGGAACAGCCCCAAGGCCAGGCAAAGGCCAGGCCCATCGATTCCACCATCGGCAAACTGCGGTCAGAAAGCCCTGATCCGACGACCGGATCGATGGCGCGACTCAGGGTCCAGCGACTGACGCACCGGGGTTATGGCGAGCGATGGCGATCAAGTGCTGGTTGACCGGGAACACCTGCACTTGGAGGCTGGCTGCCGTTGCAGCATGCCGAATCAGGAAGAGGCCAGCTGGATCACCGTCGACAAGCGCGAAGTCGCGTGGCCGTCCCTGGAAACCGGTGCCACAGGCTTTGGCGGCGGCCTCCTTCGCACACCAAAGCCTCAGATCCCAAGCCTCATCCGGCGCCTGGCTGGCCATCCCAGCCAGGAGTGCTTTTTCATTGTCTGAGGCATAACCATTCAACTGGGCATTGCAGTTGGTGAGGGGTTCAAGATCGATGCCAATTTCCTGATCAGAAGCGATCGCAACGGCGGTACCGTCACTATGAGCAAGGCTGATCCAGGGGAGCACCGGCATACCTTCTTGAGAGACAAAGGGACGGCCGTTTTGATCGTGATCGATGCGAATGGTCGCCGGATGAATCGGGTCAGCGCCGCGACGCATCCACCAGAGCCGGATTGCATCCTTCACCGCGAACCGCGAAATCAGAAAGTTACGCTTCTTGCCGCGATCCATCATGGCTTCATACTCCGCTTCCTCCTCAAGATGCAGGAGCAAAACTGCGAGCCTGTCCAGAGAACGTGACAGTGGAAGCTGAGCGAAGGTACAAATTGTATTCGGAGTGGGATCCGGCAGAACGATTTCCTGCGAGAGGAAGCTCACGGCCGGCAACCGTCTGAAGTAACTAATCTCCGGGTTGTGATCCATCATGATGCTGGTAACAGTCCAGCCGATGACTCGCATCCAAAGGCTTCCTTCGCCGTCATCAATGTCGGCGCTCGCCTTGATCCGGAGCAGATCCGAGTCAAACTCAGTAATCTCTCCATTCAAACGGACCATGGTCGAGACCGGTGGTGATGGGCGATGGATCTCAATGGTGTCGACCATGATCGGCAGGACATCCATCTCCTTCACAGAGCACCAAAGCCCAATAACCTGACCGACGGCGTCCAACAGTAGTGGATCCATGAGCAAACAAGGATCACCTGTGGATGCGAGCAAAGCATCCTTGGGTAGGACAACAAGATCGGCAGAGAAAGAGGGGTTACCGTAGCCACTCAACCGAGCTACTCCTTCAAACATCGGCCCATGAAAAAGTCGTCGCGATAGATAGGCTTCCTGCGCTGTCAGCGGCCAAGGGGGATCATTGGTTGAAATTACCGGTCCCTCGCAGACATTGTGGCAGTACTCGGAGGCATAAAGTACGGTCGCCGATGCTGCGGCTGCACCATTGAACTGGATGGTGACATCCACCCGTTGAACAACGGTCTCGGCATCGACGACATTCACCCGCGCCTCCACATTCAGATCGATGGTCTCGCAACCAGCGAACTGGATCCACTTCGAGCCACGTACATTCTCAAAGCCAATCAACCCGAGCCCTGGCGAGAGCAATGCCGCCGCTTCAGCCATCAGCTCCATCGAAAAGGTGAGCGGCACGGTGGCTTCGAGTCGCGAGAGTGGCTTGATGCCATCCGCCACAATGAAACGATGGTGGGCGATGAACTGGTGCTCCACCAGTGAAAGCTGCAAGGCATACCGCAGCGACTGCTGTGGAACAAAGTGCTCAATGTCACCAACAAAGGGAAAGTTGTGAATGGGATCGGGCGAAGTGGGTAAGCCAATGGCCGGAGTTGCATCACTGACAGCTGATGCTGTCGTCACCGAATCGGCCACGAAAGGTTGCTCGGGCGTCAGAACCTTCCAACCATGTCGATAGGGAATGGCGGTGGCCGGCCTCTCCGGTGCCGGTTCCGGTGCGTCGAGGTTGAGCGGGCCGATCGGACGGTGCCGCACCAGCAGATCCAGATTCAGTGGAACGCCAGCCGTCAGCAACGTCGCGCAGAAGTGATGGAGCTGCGTCAGCGGATCACGTGCTTCAAGGTCGATCGAAGCGCTGACAAGGTCTTCATGCTGAGGTAGCCCCTTGAGCGCTCCCTGGCCGGCATGGACGAAAACCCGCCCGCCATCGTCAACCATCCGATGCAAGGTTTGCCAGGAACAGCAAGGATGATCGAGGTTGTTGCAGAACAACTTGATCATCTCAGCCCTCTGGCTTGGACAGAGATCCACAGAGGAGGACAGGTAGACCGGCAGGGTGGGCTGCTTGAAGGCGGGGAGCGCCTCGAGCACCTGCCGCAGCGGACCACGTAAGTAACTTAGGCAGGGGGTATGGAACGGTGGTAGTGAGAGTGGAACGGCAAAACCACCTTCTGCATAGATCCGCTTGATCATCTGTTCAATCGAAGACGATGCGCCTCCAAAGATGAGAACATCAGGCGTGCCATGAATGGCAATATGAACATCATCGCAATCACTGCATAATTCATTGAAGCGTTCGGCCGTGATCGAGGCCATGGCAAGACTCTGACCCGCTACAGCCTGAAAGTCGATCTCCGTAATGTCCCAGATGCACTGGATGTAGTCGTTAGCTTCCATCACCCCTGCCGCACAAAGCGCCGTCCACTCGCCGTTGCTCTGACCCGCCAGCATGTCGAACGGAATGCCGAGCTCGCGGATCAATACCCAGAAAAGCCAGTTGGCGATCATGGTTCCAGGCACCAGCAGATTGCGCTCGTCCGGCCGGCATTGCTCAGATGACAAGCGACCAATTCGCGGCGGAGCCAAACGAGTGCGTACCCCCGTGCGGAAATCCTCTGGCAATGAATTGGGTGGGTGGAAGATCACGGACAGCGGCAGCGGATCATCGGCGTTGCCGTCGCGGGATTCCAGCCGATCAATCTCCTCGCGCAACTCCGGGAAATGGAGCGCCAGCTGCATCAGGTGCTCGGTGAGGTTACCCGAAAGACCGGGTAACGTTGTTCCCGGAATAACGCAGGCAATTTTACCGATGGGCTGGGAGGCTGTGTCCGAGTAATACAGCCGCTCGTCCACTGGCTTGGCAGCATTGGAACCGAGAAACAAGGTGCTCGCGTCAAGCAACTCCTGCAACTCCTCGAAACCAGAGGCCACCAGTGCCAACTTACATGCATGCGTCGCGATCAGCTCGGCATTCAATGCAGCAGCAAGATCAGCCAGGGAAACATGACGCCCATCGCAACGCAAGAACAAGCGCAAACGCTCAAGGCGAGCGAGAACTTCAGCCGCCGTTGCACCCGAAACCACAACAAGTTCACTGGGCCAGGCAGAGGCAGAAACGACTGGACGAGGAAGGCTGCGTGGTGCCAACGACGACTTTTGCTGGCCAGACTGCATTTCTTCGAGGATCAGATGGGTATTAATTCCACCAAAACCAAAGGCATTGATCCCCGCGCGACGGGGCCCACGCCCAGGCGCGTGAACCCAGGCGCGCGTCTGGCTGGCAATGTGGAATGGACCGTCGGCTATTTCGTCGCAAGGCTCATCACAGTGAAGTGTCGAAGGAATCACCTTGTTGGAGATGGCGAGGGCTGTCTTGATCAACGACGCGATTCCAGAGGCCGGCAGCAAGTGTCCGATCATCGATTTCACCGAGCCCATGCAGCGCCCATAGGGTGGGCCAGAAGCAGAACCAAAGAACGAACGTAAACTCGCCAACTCGGTCCGATCCCCCACTGTGGTGGCAGTGCCGTGAGCCTCGAGATAGCCGATCGTCTCAGGGTCAACCCCTGCATCGCGATAAGCAATTGAATAGGTTTCAACCTGTCCGGATCGTGAAGGAGCCATGACATCGACGTCTCGGCCGTCGCTCGACACCCCGACGCCGCGGATCACGGCATAAACCCTGTTGGAGTCTTTGATGGCATCTTCCAGTCGCTTGAGGACAACCACGCCGCCCCCCTCACCAACAACGAGCCCGTCGGCCCGTTTGTTGAAGGGCATACAGCGACCAGCCTTTGATAACGCACCAAGCATCCTCAAGCCCTGTTGCTTCGTCAAACAGTTCTGGAGGGATATGCCGCCGGCGAGCGCCAGGTCGCATCGACCTGCCTTCAGGCGCTGAGCTGCATGATCAACCGCGAGCAGCGATGAGGCACAGGCCCCATCCACCACATAGGCAGACCCCCGCAGATTCAGCCTATTGGCCGTGCGGCTGGCGATCAGATTGGGAAGAATCGTGGGAAACGAGTCGATCGTCGGCGGCGGAAGGATATCACGGAAGTAGTGATACATCTCCTGACAACGATCGGGCGTGAGTTCAGGGAACTGCTCGCTGAGGCCGTCGAAAAGGATGTCAAGACCTTCAGTCGACAGTGTCAGTTGAAAGGAAACATCATTGGAATAACTGCCGTTTCCAACAATGACATCAGTGCGTTGTCGTACTGGAGCATCAGCAGCAACACCCGCATCACGCAAGGCGTCGTCAGCAAGATGCATCAACATAAACTGATCAGGATTACCGTGGCGAATTGCATTCGGCACGATTCCAAACCGGAGCGGGTCAAACCAGAGCTGATCGGAAAGAAAGCCACCACGTGGGATGGTGAGCTGATCTTTAGTGCTGCTACCCCTCGGCTCAGTGCGGCCCACGAAACGATGACTGGTAGGCATCGCGGTGATGGCATCAACACCGTTGACAAGATTCGACCAGAAGTGACTGAGGTCGGTAGCCCCGGGGAAAATACAGGCCATGCCGACAATGGCGATATCGGAACCAGCCATCAATCAACCTCCCGGGTGACACCGCTGAGAGCTTCAAGTCTGGACGACAAGACAATTTCAGGCCCACCTCCAACCGCAGTCAGCTCGGCGAGGCAGGCTTCCACACCCTTGTCGACAGGGATCAGTTCAATACCACGAGCAGTGTATCTAAGCCGCAGGGTATCAGACACCATGCCGCCGTTCCAAGGACCCCAATTGATCGCCACGACGCGGGTGCTTGTCCACTCACGATTCAACCGCTGGGCAAGTTTGTTAAGGATCTCGTTAGCCGCCGCATAATCAGTTTGGCCGCGATTGCCAAACCGCCCCGAGATAGAAGAGAATAAAACGAAGAATTTCAGTCGCGCTGGCCGCAACTTAGTAGCGAGGCAGAAGGCCGAATCAACCTTGGTACGGAACACCTCGGCAAATAGTTCGGGCGACTTGTCCACTATGAGCTTGTCATGAATGACGCCAGCCCCATGCAGTACACCGTCGATGCGGCCGTGCCGGACATAGAGATCATCAATCAGGCTCCCCAGGCTGCTGACATCGCGGACGTCGAGGGAGTGATACTCCACTCGCGCCCCAGCCTGTCGGAATGAATCAAGATTCCTGAGTAATACACGACCCTTGCTGATCAGGCTGACTGCTTGCTCGATATCCACTGGAGTGAAGGACTCACCGCACTGCTGGAACTTACTGACAATGGAATGACGCAATCCTGAATCGTCGAGATCACGCGTTTCATCAGACTCCTCGGAAGGCATCGCCGAGCGACCGACGATCACGACCAGGCATCGCGAAGCGGCAAGGCCCCGCACGATCTCGGCCGTGATCCCCTGCCCGCCGCCCGTCACCAGGACAACGGAAGCCGCATCGATCGGCAGTGAGAGCAACGCCGGTGGCAACGGTTGGGGAATCAGCTCGAGTGTCGTCCGCCGTGTTGCCGTCAAGCCCGTTTCAAGTGGACCATGGGGTCGCTCCAACTCATCGAGGAGTTGCTGCGCGAGTGATGGGGAATGACGATCGACATCGATGGTGCGAACCACAACACCAGGGAACTCACGCTGAAAGGCCTTCGTCACTCCCAGTGTTCCCGCCGCCGTAACTCCAGCCTCGTCACAGTCAGAAAGGCCAAACTGGCCATCAAGACCAGTGACATTGAGCAACAGGCTGCCTCCTGCTTCGGCCGCCATCGCAAGATCTTCATGGAATTCTCGCACCAACAGAAAAAGGGCATTGGTGAGTTGGAACGCTGCCAAGGAAAGAGCGCCTGCCTCTGAATCGTGAGGGGCTGACTCAACCAGTGGCATGAGATTGATGAGACAGCCGACACGCTCACCTTCTCTACCAACGATCAGTCTGTGCACTCGCTTGAGTGCCGCCGGGGCCTGAAGGTCAACGGCGTAGCAGTCTGTGGATCGGGCACAGACATCCTCACCAGGGATGAGGATCCGTACACGATATCCTTCGGCCGTGAGGGCAGTCGCCATCGTGGCGGTGACACCTGAGACATCACCGACCAGGACTATGAGGTGCTGTCGGGATAACCATTTTTTTTTTGGTCGGCTGAGGCATCGACCGACGTCAGAGCGAGTCGCTGCACCGATCCTCCATCTGGATCAGAACTCAAACGCATGAGATCAACAATATTGCGAAGTGTCTTGAGATTGGTAAAACGCTCCAGCATGTCTTCTTCGTCTTCATTGTCAACACGAAGCAAGGCGTGATAACGCTTGAGATTGCTGAAGATTTCGATGGTCTTGATCGAATCGATCCCGAGCTCCGCCTCAAGAGCCATATCAAGATTCAGAACCGAAATCGGATAGCCCGTTCGGTTGCTGACGGCCTGGAGCAGATCGCACTCAAAAGATTCGACAGTGATCGGCTCAGCGTCTGATGGCAATGACAGTTGGGATGACGCTGGCGCTCTCGTCACAGCGACGGCCAAGGGTGCCGCTTGGCGTGCCATGGGGCCGGCCGAAGCTGAACTCGGACCGGAAGCGCTCGGAGCTGTGAAACCGGCTGGACCAACCTGAACAGCAACAGGAGGCTGAGTCGAACGGGGTGGGGGAGCCTGGGGCGCAACCTGGGCCAGACGCGATGGATTCAGGCTGATGGGCACCAGGTGTCCTGATACCGCCTCCCCATTCCCAGAGACAGGTTGAACCGCATCAGACCACACCGGCACCATGGAGACAGGCGCGCCGTTGTTGCTCCGCTCCTGAAGCGCCAGCAGCCGTTCAGTGACGCGCAGCTGGGCCGTCTGCAGCTCCAGCCACTGCTGCAGTAAGGGCTGCGTTGAAGCGACCGGTGGGCCTGGGTGGAGCGGACGGGACTGATCGAGAGGACTGCCTGGCGGCAACCCATGGCCGGCGGAAGCTGTCATCAACGGTGGATGGGGAGAATCAGCGGTATCAGTCCTGACGCGTGACAGAGAAGCGAGCGGAACCGAACGCGGGGGGCCTTGGTAGGGGGAGGATGCAACATCAGCAAGGTCAAGTCCCTTCGTCGTGGACGCCTGAGGGGGAGTTTGGATCTGGACAGAGCTTATCGGGCGCAGGGCTCCAACCTGGCCCGCGATCGCGACCTTGGTTGCCGACGGACTGGACGCGGCTCGCACGACAGGCTCGGCATCGTGAACCCTCGCTGGAACAGCCCGAGCTGCGCTCAGGATCCAATCCGTTGGCTTCGGCACGGTCCGGGCACAGAAAGCTTCAAACACAGCCGCTGTTGTTCCAACCGGAAGGCCCCTCCCCTGGAACCAGACCGCCACGTCAAGCGGATAGCCGAGCGTCGCCAGCCGTGCGAACAGATGTCCAAAGCCAATCCAGCCGGAACGACCCGTTGCATCGAGCGAGAGGGTAATCGCGCTCTGGCCCAGAATCCGTTCCACCAACGACGTCAGCACGCGCCCCGGACCAACTTCGATGAAAATCGTTGAGCCGCTTTGCTGCAAGGCCTCAATCTGCCGGACAAACTGAATCGGCGCGATCAGGTGCTGGGAGAGGACACGGCGGATTTCGTTGGCGTCAGCGCTGTGCGTTGCGGCTGTCGTATTGCTGCTGACTGGCAGCCGCGCCGAGTGCATCGGAATATCGTCAAGAAAAAGGCCAAAGTCTTCAGCCATTTTCTGCATCATCGGTGTATGGAAAGCACCTGTGATCGGGAGACGGCTGGCATGAATCTTTCGTTCTTTGAAAGCGCAAACTGCAGCTTCAACCGCATCAACTGGTCCGGCAATTACTGTCTGATCAGGAGCATTCAAGCTAGCCGCAACCGCTGGTGAATTCAGTTCTGATAAGACATTCATCGTCGTCTGCTCATCGGCGCGAATCGCTGCCATCGCGCCTGCGTCAGTCGCGTAGGCTTCAGCCGCGATCCGCCCTCGTTCAGCCGAGATACGGATCAGATCCGCCTGCGAGATCACACCGGCAGTGCAAAGGGCGACATATTCGCCATAGCTATGGCCGGCAACAGCTGCCGGAACTACACCGTGGCGGTTGAGGAACTCGGTGGCGAAAAGCTCCACAACACCAAGCGCCGGCTGAGCCACCTGGGTTTGACACAGGGCGTCCCGCTGCCGCTCCCGTTCGGAATCTGTGAACGCCGGGGGTGGATAGATCAGTTGTGACAGTGCAGTGCCGAGCTGATCCAGGAGAGCGTGGTCTGCCTGCTGGAACAGCTGCCGCGACCAGCGGCTTGAGACGACCAGCTCGCGCAGCATGTCGACCCCCTGAGAGCCTTGTCCCGGATAGAGAAAGCAGACCGACGCAGGATCAATCGGGATCGCTTCTGAGTAGTAGATACCGCTGGGATCGTTCACCGGTTCGCCATCCTTGAGTACCTCAATCGCTTGAGCCAGAAGCATCCGTAGATCGGCCATGCTCTGAGCCACCAGGACAAGTCGATGCGGCGCTACCCGAGTCGCGAATCTCTCCTCCCAGGCCACGGCCGCAGCCAGAGCCGCAAAGTCATCGAAACGTTCAAGCTCTGGCTCACTTAAGCGCTCAAGAAGTTTGCTGACACGCTCATGAAGTGAGAGTCGATCAGCCGAAGTCCAAACGAAGAGCTCGGCTGAACGTGGCATCAAATCAGGCAGTTCATCAGCATTTTTGCCCCCATACTCCTCAAGCACAACATGAAAATTAGTGCCGCCAAATCCAAAGGCGCTGACACCAGCACGCCGAGGCATTCCAGCGGCAGTCAGCCAGGGACGCGTTTCCGAATTGATATAAAAAGGACTCTGGGCGAAGTCGATCTTCGTCGTTGGCGTCGTCACGCCGATCGTGGCCGGGAGCGTCTGTTGGTTAAGCGCCAGGGCCGTTTTCACGAGGCTGACCAGACCGGCCGCAGACTTGGTATGACCGATCATCGACTTGACTGAGCCGATCGCAATCTGTTGTGTCGCCGCGATCCTGGAGTCGAAAGCCGTGCTGAGGGAGGTGATCTCGGACGCATCACCGACGGCCGTGCCAGTACCATGGGTCTCAATCAGCGAAACACTGCCGAGTTCGAAGCCAGCATCGGCATACGCTCGCTGCAGGGCCAGAACCTGCCCAGGTGGATGCGGGGCCGTGAGGCTACGGGCACGCCCATCACTCGAGGCACCGATGCCACGGATGACGGCATATATCTTGTCACCATCGCGCTCGGCATCCTCAAGCCGCTTGATCACAACGGCGGTGATCGCCTCACCGAGAGCAATACCATCGGCCGACTCATCGAACGGCCGCGAGCGGCCCGTTGGCGAGAGGGCATGGGTTTTGGCGAAGCTCATGAAGGTGTGGGGGCCGTTCGTCGCGTCCACAGCTCCAATCAGGGCGCAGTCTGCCGTGCCGGAGCGGAGTTGCTCAATGCCTGCATGTAGCGCCGCGAGACTGGCCGCACAGGCAGCGTCGACGACGTAATTCGCACCGCGCAGATCAAAGCGGTTCGAGATCCGGCCGGCAACGACATTGAGCAAGAAACCCGGAAACGAATCTTCGGTCCACTCCGGCAGCACCTTGCCAAGCTCCTCGAAAAGGCTATCTTTTTGCTCAGATGAAATCGAATCAACCTGGCCCAGATAGTGCCGCATCATCGTTCGGAACACATAGCCCAGACTTGTGTCGTGGCAGCCTGACATTGCGAGCAGCACACTCGTCCGCTCGCGGGGAATGCGACCCTCATCAATACCAGCATCAGTTAATGCCTCAAGGGCAACATTCAACGCCATGAGCTGGGCCGGATCTGTCGCGGCGATCGTTGCGGGCGGTATCAGCCATTTCAACGGGTCGAAAATAAGTTCGTCGAGAAAGCTCCCCCAGCGTGAGTAGACTTGATCCGGAGCCAGGCGGTCAGGATTGAAGAAGTCGTCGAGACGCCAGCGATCGGCGGGGACCTCGCGTACCAGATCGATTCGATTAACAATGTTCGACCAGAAACGACGCACATCATGGGCAGAGGGGAACATTCCACTCAGACCAACAATGGCAATATCGTGTACACCAAGGTTATGGTGGCTCGCTGATTGATTAGCCGTTGCCCCATCAGGCTTCGTCTCTTCAAGCGGAGTCTGCGGTTCCAGAAATTGCGCGTGGCCAGCTGCGACAGATTCATGCAGCGCTGCAATTGTGGTTACACCATCGCGAAGCATGGCCACCTGACCAATCATGTAAATCCCACGGCGATATTGCTCGTTCGCATCAACAGAGTGGAGTTTTGATCGGCCATTCGGCTCGCTGGCATCGCGCTCCAGGCCCTTGGAGGCGAGGCGAAGACGACCGACATTGAGTGATTCAAGCTCGAAACGAATCTCGTCCGATGTCCTGCCAGCAAGCTGCAGCTTGGTGCGAAGCGTCTGAAACTCATCGGCAAATGGCGTGTTGATGCAGCGTGTAGCGTGACCAATACCTGATTCGAGCAGCCGCGTCCCACCACATGCGATCGCCAAATTCTGATACTCCGGTACAATCGCCCCGGAAGTAACGGCCTCTTCCGTGAAGAGATAGGCCGATCCCATCAGCACGCCGATTCGTACACCTAGCTGAACGAGAGGAGCCGCCAGCGCGGCGACCATCGCCGCCGAAAGGCCATCGTGAATGCCACCGGCAAAAACGATATGTAGTTCTTCGGGCCTGGTGATCTTGGCCGCCAGAAGGGTATCAATCGCCGACTGCCATAGTGTGAAACTGGTGCGTGGTCCAACATGGCCACCGCATTCCCGCCCTTCAAGGATGAAATGGCGCGCACCATCGCGCACGAAGGCTTCAAGCAGTCCGGGCGAAGGCACGTGCAGAAACGTGGTGACGCCGTATTGCTCCAGTTGCTTCGCCTGGCTGGGTCGGCCACCGGCAATGATCGCGAATGGTGGTCGCAGCTGGCGGATCACCTCGAGTTGAGCCTGGCGGATCGGCGCCGGCACAAACCCGAGGATGCCGACACCCCAAGGGAGATCCCCAAGACGAGCTTTCGTCTCGTGCAACAGGGCGTGGGTCTCAGCACCCTGCATCAAGGCGAGCGCTAGGAAAGGCAATCCACCACCCGCCGCTACCTGCTCGCAAAATGGCGCCACGTCGCTGACCCGCGTCATCGGCCCCTGCAGGATCGGAACCTGAATGTGTAGCGCCGTGGCCAGTGGTGCCCCAGGTTGCAGGGCCCGTTGCCGGCGGGCCGCGACACGATTAGCTCTCATCCGGCTGCGGTAGGCATTGATGATTCCGGCAACGGTCTGGTAACTCCTGGCCAGGCCGCTTGCGAATGCGATCTCTTGCCCAAGCGGCATCAGCTCCGGGGCTGACGGGCCTGAGCCTGTCCTGCCATCGGCCCCATGCCTCAAGCGAGCGCGGACACTGTCGTGAATCGAGGCCCCTTCTCCCAGTTCACGGTCGACCTCGAGCAGAGCTGCCCGGTTGGCTCTGCAAAAGAAGCGATAACAACCATCCTTGCTCTCCACAGTCGCCGTCTCGCTGCCATCAAGCTGCCCCCAGAGCCGTTGCTCCTGTTCATCGAAAGGCGATTCACGGGCGAGCCAGAGCTGCTCGCGCAGCACAATGCCGGAGGCCCCGGCAATTTCAGCGGCAGCGGCGGTATCCGGACCCAGCCCGCCTTGCACGTGGTACGGAATCGTGAGCTCATCACGCAACAGCTGTAGCAACAGGAAAGTGGATTCCTCGCTGACGCGTCCCGCCGCTTCATTGCCCTTGACGATCAGTGCGTCAGCACCCGCTGCTTGGACGGCGCGTGCCTCGCTGAGGCTGGTGACTTCAACCCACACCTGCCGTGCACAAGCATGAGCATGTTTGATGCTGCTTTTTAAAGAAAGCTTTGATTCTGCTAGTCCGGCGAGAACAAGAAGTGGCCAAGGCTGCTGGGGCAGAGTGGCGATGGATAACGCTTCCTCAGCAGGGGCCAAAAGGGCATCCCATCGAAGCCCCCAGCAGCCTGTTTCAATACAATTGTCCAGACGATCAATCGCGAACTGCATCGCCCCCAGTTCGGCCAGGGACCCGAGATCCAAGACACCCCAAGCCCCCGCACGTGTTGCGGCAAGAACCATATGGACGCCCTGGGGACGAGCTGGGACCAGGACAACGATTTGTGGCATCACATCAATCGGCGCGAAGAAAACAATGCACTGGTCCCCTCCATCAAATAGCCAGGCTTTTACTGCCAGCGTCCTTGGAGTCAATATTAATTGTGAAAATAATCCTGATTTACTTAGTCCTGATTATGCAGTGCTGGCTGTCCAGAGCAAGTGTTATCTCACTGAGTCCAATCTTACCCCATCCACGCCCGTAGCAAGCCTGGATCCTCCGTCATCGCCGAGCGGCCACGTCCGAAATTTGAGGATCTGACATTTTGAAGCTGCCGCAGGCCTTGACCCACCCAGATCGTGGAGCTCAAAGGTTTGTGGTGACTCGGCGAGCAGATGGGTCACGCCGATTTGATCCGCTGGCAGGCCCAGAAGAAAATCGCATTGATTCTAAAAATAGGTAGGCCGTAAAAACCTTCATATAGTAACAAGCTTTCTCTCGGAAGATTAGGTCATGGGAATTGCTCCACAGGGCACCTCGAAAAATCAACAAAGCCCTTGATTCCGGCGTGATCTCGTTTATGATTGGTTATGCAATTTTTATGCCAACAGTGGGTCAGTGAGGCTTCTGGGACGAACAGCAAAGAGTCACAAAGCTCCAGGACAAAAAGCCGGTTCTCAAGAGCCTTGCTGATTCAATCCCATGGGAATCATTCCGCCCACTGCTTGACAAGGGCTATGAGCACGAGCGCAAGAGCAATGCAGGGCGCAAGAGGATTGATCCGCTGATCCTTTTCA
>CALPNT020000051.1 GCA_943325005.2 Bifidobacterium breve
CCACGCTGGCGCTCAGCGGCAGGGCGGCCATCAGGGCCAGATCGACGCCGGGCGCCTGGAAGCCTGTGCAGGAAACCGTGACCAGGTGGGTGATGCGTTCGGGGGCGACCTGCGCCTGCTCCAGGGCGGCCCGCACGGCCCGCAGGGCAAGGGGCGGTGCTTCCTGGCTGTAGCGCCGCATCCGCTCCCCGGTGCCGGGGCTGGTGGTGCCGAAGAAACTCGGCTCTTGGCCGGCGTTCGTGCCCAAGAGGTCCGCCAGGACGATGTGGCGCATCGCGACCCCAGAGCGGCGATGGAGGGTCTCGAGCAGCCGGCGCTTGGACGGGGACGGCAGCGGCTCCGGCAGGGCCACCCGGGCCGCGACCGTGGCGGCATCGCCCTGGCTGAGGCGATGCGGGGGCAGGGCCGTGCCCAGACCGTGAATCGTCAGGGACATGGCTCTGGGGTGATCCGTTGGCAAGAAGCACCATCGAGATGCTGGAGCAGGGGCGCGGTCAGGGCCGGCCAACGACGGGCCGCCGCCAGCAGCCCGCGGCTGAGGCCGGGGCGCCTCAGGGTGAAGGCCAGGCCATGGCAGAACCGCTGCCGCGATCCGATCAGTCGGGTATGGCGGCGGCTCCATTCGCGCTCCATATCGCTGTGCCATTCCCGTTGTCCCTGCAGCACCAGCGGTACGAGTGCCAGTGCCCCCATCAGAGCCCAGCCCATGCCCTCGCCGGTGAACGGCTCGACGTAGCCGGCGGCGTCCCCCAGCAGCAGCACCCGTTCGGCCGCCAGGGGTTTGCACCGACGGGTGAGGGCTGGCGTGGCCCGCCAGGTGGCAGCGGCGGCTTCGGGCAGGGGATCAAAGCCGGCCGCGGCCAGCACGGCGGCGGCGCAGCTGGCCGGCCCTCCAGCGGCGATCAGGTGGGGCCGATCGAAGGCCGCCGCCAGGTTGAGAGCGCCCGTCTCGTTGCGCACCAGTCCCACGTAGCCGTGCCGGCCGATCGCCATGTGGATCGTGCCCCTGTCGTAGCCGCTCACCCCGGCATCCAGCTCGCAGCCGGCGCCGATCCTGGCTCGGGGGCTGATCCGCATTTCGATCGGTAGGTCCGGGCCGAGACCGGTACGGCCCAGGCCGGGGCTGCTCAGACCGGAGCTGCCCAGACCCGTGGCCACCAGCACGACCCGGGCGCTGGTGGTCTGGACATCGGTGCCGGAACGCAGCAGCACCTTCCTGCCACCGGGATGGGACCTCGCCACGGTGGCCTCGCACGGCGAACGCAACACGGCGCCGGCAGCAACGGCGGCCTCGCACAGGGCCAGATCGAGGCGTCCCCGGGAGAGCGACCGACCCGCCGGTAGGGCGAGTTCCAGCTGACGCCCTTGCAGGCCGAGGCGAATCCGCCCGAGCGGAACGGCGCCCAGATCTCCGACCAGATGGCCGAGTCCCGCCTCCTCCAGGGCCCTGAGGGCCACGCCATTGAGACAGCTGCCGCAGACTTTCCAGCGGGGAAAAACCCGCTTCTCCACCAGCAGCACCCGCAGCTGGCAACGGGCCAGCTGGTGGGCGGCCAGGGCACCGGCGGGTCCGGCTCCGATCACGATCACATCCCAGTCCGGAGCGCTCATCGGTCCTGGGGCGAACCGCCCGGACGGCGCCAACACAACAGATAGCGCTCGGGCCAACTGCGCCGTAGCTCGGCACCAACGAGGCCCGCCCGGGCCGCCATGGTCCGCACCTCCGGCACCTGGAAGGCGCCCTGCACCGAGACGGGGCCATCGAAATGGACGATCGGGGAGCGACTCAGCAACCGGCAGCCCGCCCAGGCCAGGCCGTAGCCCAGGGGACTGCGGATCAGGTCATTGACGAGCACCAGGCAGCGGCTGGCGCAACCCATCCGCTGCAGCAGATCCACCGCCTGTTCTTCCTCGAGATGGTGCAGAAAAAGGGTGCAGAGGATGACGTCGTAGTCCTCGGGGAGGGGATCGTTGAGGGCATCGGCCTGGAAGAACCTCGTGCTGAGACCCTGCTGCTCGGCGCTGCGGGCAGCAATGGCCACTGCCTGCGGGCTGAGGTCGCAGCCGTCGACCTGGATCGCGAGCCCTTGGCGGCGGGCTCGCTGCGCCAGGGCGGTCGTGTTGTCGCCGCCGCCGCAGGCCAGATCCAGGACCCGCAGGGGGCGCCCGCCGCGCTCCCGGGCCAGGGAGCGGATCGGAGCCCAAAGGGAACCGACGGCAGCGCTGAAGGCGTTGATCCTGCGCAGACCCTCCAGGGCCTGGGCGTGGACGGCGGGATCAATGCCGGGCTGGTCCATCCACTCGGGTTGCCGGTGCCGCTGGGCCAGGGGCTGGAGAAGCTTCAAAAGAGCATGCGGTGGATGGGCCTGCAGTCGTGGCGAATAAGCGGTTGAGGCAATTTGTAGGCCTGGGCCATGACGCTAAGGGGCCCGGGGAAGTTGTGGACAATCCCTGCGGCGCGAGTTGTGTTCCCTCCAGAGCGGCGACGGGGGCACTGAACTCCTGGGCGAGGAGATCGGGCTTCACGGCGGAATGGAGGATCTGCACCAGGCGCTGGTGGGTGAAGAAGGCCTTGCGCACCGCCTCCAGGGCGATCAGCGCTTCCCGGGCATCGCCGTCGGTTTTTATGCCTCCGGCAACTACTGCCCCAGCAGCCCCAGCCATGAGCGGGAGGCCATCCAGAAAACGGGCAACGCCTGCCCGCTGGGCTTGGTTCAGCTCCGGTTCCTACTGCGTCAACAATCACTGAACACCATGGCTTTTCGCTTCCGCCGTTCTGCCCGTCTGGGCCCGCTGCGCTTCAACTACCGCTGTGCGGGCCTGCGGCTACGGCAAGGGCGGTCTCAGTTCGATCTCCGTGGGTGGTCGCGGCACCTCGTTCAACATTCCGGTGGAGCGCAGCGGCGGTCCGCGCACCACGGTGGGCCTGCCCGACACCGGCCTGAGCTGGCGCCTTGAACACACCCCCGATCGGCCTGGGGCGATTCCGACGGGTGCGGCTCAGGGGCTGCCCAACAGCCGCAGTCCGGCTGGCCAAGAGCAGCACCGAATCTGCATCAATGCTTGCCGCCAGACTCTTTTCATCCGAAAGTGAGCTTGCCGATTCGGAGGCTCCACCGATGGAAGACAGCCCCCCTCAGCAGCTGCCAGGAGTGCGCTGACGATCCGGCCCCTGCTCCAACAGTCTTGACGGATCTCTGGCTTCCCTGGCGTCTGACGTCTGTTCATCCAACAGCCACGCCGTCCACTGCACCGTTAAAGGCCTCGCCTCAGGTGCCCCGGACCCGACAGGAAGCCCCATTGGAACCCTGGCCCCAGGTGCCAGCGTCAGCAGCTCCGACCCTCAACCGAAAACTCACGTGATCTGACGATCACGGCTGCCAAGTGCAAATAAGGCACAGTTGACACGCCGCCCTCCTGGGTAGATCTGACGACTGAGCAGGCAAACGCCCGGGGCCAGCGCTCCGGGCTTTGTTGCGGTTGACTGAAATGGAGCTTTGCATCCCAGCCAGTTATGGCTGAACTCCAGCCAGCAAGAGTTCGACCGAGAGTTGAAGCGCTTCAACCCCGCATCCTGCCGGGAAAGGCGGTATCAGCGCTGGGTGATTCGCCTGAAGCGGTGCCCGGATTCGCGACAGCCTGGACGGTGAGGGTCCAGAGCTCACGGGCCAGCTCGTCGGAGCGAGCCTCCAGGCTGGGCTGGCTGGCCTCAAACCGCAGCCGACCTGGTCCCAGCACCCTGTTGCTCCAGTACTGAAAGCCAACGAGATCCGGTGGTGACGTCGTGGCCAGGCCGGCCAGCAGAGCGCCGGCTCGGGCGGGCGTTTCGGTCAGCCGCAGCAGGTCGCGGGCGATCAGCGCAAATAACGCCTGTCCGAAGGGGTTCTGGCTGCGGCTGTAGCGGAAGAAGCCGCCGCTGCCGCGAGGGATCACCAGTCCTGGACTCCAGGCCAGCACCGTCAGGGACTGGCCCTGCTCGCGCCGCTGCCGCTCCAGCTCCCGCACCATGAGCAGATTGCAGAGCTTGCTGTCCTTGTAGGCCTTCTCGGCATTAAAGGGGTCACCATCGAGCATCGCCGCGCCAGGTCCCTGGCGCAGCCCGGCCAGATCACCCAATCCGGCTGGTTGCCCCACCTTGCCGCCGGCTGTGGTGGGGTCATGCACCTCCGAGCTGGTGACCACCAGCCGCGGCGCCGTGCTCCGCAGCAGCAGGGGGAGCAGTCGCTGCAAAAGAACTTGATGGGCCAGGTGGTTCACGGCGATCGTGAGCTCGAAGCCCTGCGCCGACCAGCGGGGTTCGCTGGCGCCGCTGTACTGCAGGCCGGCATTCAGCATCAGGCTGTCGATCGGCTCTGCCGCCGTCAGCAGATCATCTGTGCAGTGCTCGACGCTGGCGAGATCACTCAGATCGCAGATCGGTGTTGCCAGCCGGCCCTTCCGGTGTTGGCCCGCCCCATGAGCTAGCACCTGGCCCAGACGATCGGCGGTGGCGGCATCGCGGCAGAGCACGGTGAGGCGATGGCCGGCCTCCAGCAGCAGCTGCGCCGCCTCAAGACCGATGCCTGAACTGCCACCGGTCAGCAACACATGCCGCGTCGGGCCGGCGGTGTCGCTGATTCCAGCCTGGTGATCACCGTTAGCAGCCATGGCGCTCGTCTGTTCCCATGGGCCAAACGTGGCGGGGATTCCATTCTGTTGGTCGTCAGCGGCAGCGGAGGAAGGACCAGGTCGTCCCATCTCCCGACCGGTCAGCCCAGCGTCGATCGCCTTTCAGCATTCGGAATCGGCGGTGGCTGCCACTGCGGAGCTGTCGTTCGCCAGCCCTCCTTGGCCTTCTCACTCCAGAGTTTGAGGGCCTGCTCGCGGCCGATGTCCAGTCGTTTTTTCGGCAGCGGCAGCGGCTGATCCGGCAACAGCTCCCCCACCGCAACTTTCCAGCTGCTGACACCAGCGGTCCCAGCGGGTCGGCCGGAAGTGGAGGTGCTCGCCATGGACGATCAGTCCCTGCTGCAGCTGGCAGGTGAGGGGAATCCAGTTGACGCCGGCGTGATGGCGAAATGGCAGGTCATGCAGACCTTGGGGCTGCGGGTCTTGAGCAACCCACCTTGATCGAGATAGAGCCACTCCTCCTGGGGGCAGCTGACTAGCCATGCTGCACTTATCTGCCGCCAGTCTCGCGATCAAATCCAGCCGAGAAACTCAACAAGAGAATCACTAAAACCGGCGATCTCGCATTGGAATCAAGCTCGTGCAATCAAATTTGGCTAAACAGGGGGCAAGTGAAAGTAGCCGAATCAAGCAGGCGAATCTGCTTCAAGACCGTTGCTGCCATTGACGAGAACAGCTGCCACTGCAGGCTGCGCAAAACTTTTCTGTCTTCTTGATTCCGCATCACATGCATTGCAGTAAAATGAATAACCTTTTGCGAAGGATCGAATAGGCTGAAAGTGATCTTCGTTAAGCGGTTTCTCGATCCCGCAGGCAATGCATTTGCGGGCGTGAGATGGACAAGCTTTGCCCTGCATTAGAGGCGCTGCGGTGTAAATTACTTAAGACAGGTTGACTTCAAATGCCTATGGGTCAACATTCATGCCTGAAATTGTGAGCTCGATCAAGTGGTGTAGCACTGGATGAATGATGGATGCTGTCTGCCACCACTCAATTGGCGTTGATGTCCGAGCAGGCATCGTATCAGCCCTTAGCCGGGCCCTTGCCGAGTTGCATTAAGGCAAACTGAATGGCGTGGCGATTGCTGTCGCAGCGCATTCGCCGTGCCTGCTCCTGCCAGTGTTGCCAGTGTTGCTGCTGCTGGCTTTCGATTTCAGTGCGGAGAATCGGCAGTCGTTCCGCCATCAAGGGGCCGAAGCGCTCGTTGAGGGTGCGGCTGAGAACCTGTAGGTCATGGAGCTCGCCGAGATGATTCTGGGCCTGCCGAAGTTCGGCGATCCAATCCTTCAGGGGTGGCTCGCACCATCCCTCGAAGTGTTCAAGGGCATAGCGGGCCCCCTTGATCCGCTTACGCAGGGCGTGGAGGGCCTCGGCTGTGGGGTCCTCCGTGCTCCAGCCGGGATGCAGAAACAGATCAGCTGTGAATGGGGCATGCCATTCGTACAGCCAGGGCAGCAGCGGCAACTGGCCCAGGCTGGTGAAGCGGGGTTTGTGCTGCCATTTGTGCAATCGGGCCAGCAGCTTGAGATAGCGGGAATGGCACAGGCCTTCCTCAAGGGCCTCAAAGGCTTGCGCCCGATCGCGGCCCAGGCGCTTCATGGCCCCTTCCATGCTGCGCTGCTCGCTTTCAGGAAGACTCGGCAGTAACTGCTCGTCCAGCCTCAGCCGCAACACATCAAGATCGCGGCAGAGGCCGGTACGGCGAGCCACAGCGGCAATCCGGCCACTTTCCACCGACTCCGGCAGCTCAAGCGCAGGGCCGAACTGGGCTAAAGCCGTGCGCAACCGACGCAGGCTCACCCGTAATTGGTGGAGGGGTTCCGGGTCGCGGTCAGCAAGCACCTCGGGTTGCAGCTTTCCCAGGCGTCGCGTTTGTCGCTGGATCAATTCCAGGGCGAAGGCGCCACTGGTGGTGATCGGCTCGCCTGGGGGGGAGTCCTCCTGGACGGTCGTCAGTGCAAGCAGAGATGCAGCCATCGCATGCCCCAGACGCGAACCTTCCATCAGGTTAGATCCACTGGTGGCCGATGTCCCGCCCGAAAGCAGCGGAGCAGGGGATGTATGGTTAAGGTTCTATCGTCTTGCCAAGATGAGCTACGCCTTCCCCCACTTCCATCCCAACCCCGGATGGAGCGCTCCTGAAGCCACCGGCGCCAGCGTTGCGTCGAGCGCCAATCTCAACATTTCGATGACCGATACGGTCGGCAAACATTGCATTCTCGAGCTCTACGACTGCGACTGCGCCAGGCTCGATGATGAAACTTTTCTCAGATCTGCCATCACCAACGCCGCAGTGCGTGCTGGTGCAACTCTGTTGCAGCTGATCACCCATCACTTCCAACCCCATGGGGTGACAGGCCTCGCCCTGCTTGCCGAGTCGCACATCTCGATCCACACCTGGCCTGAGTCCGGCTACGCCGCGGTGGATGTGTTCACCTGTGGTGATCACACCATGCCTGAAAGTGCCTGTCGGGTGCTGGCTGAGGAGTTGCGGTCCCGACATCACAAGCTCAGCAGCTTTCGTCGATCCACGCCAAGTCAACTTGCTGATGCCGAGCGGGAGCCTGCCGGAATGGGTGGACTGTCAACATAAACTCTGCAGAAACGGGGCAGTTGCCTAAGCGTCTCGACGTTTGCTCCTGTCCCGACAGCATTCCACCTATGCTGATTTGAGGCACATTCGGGGGTATCTGCATCACATTGCAGGCCCCCTTCTCGTTTCATGCTTAAAGCGTCAGATGGGATTACACTTGGCCTGAACGGAGTGGTTGCGTAAGCAGGATATCGGCCTCCTTGTTAAGATAAATTCCATGATCCTGCAGGAAAATTCATTCCTAGCCATGCCAACTTTTTCTGGCCTGCCAAGTCAGCGGAAATCAATCTGCCTCATGCTTTTGTCAGGATATTGCTGAATTCAGGCAAATCGCTGCACCTAATTCATTCGCAGGACTCAAAGTTCTAGGCAGCTTGCTGTGATGTCATTTTCCACATGCAGATATGGTGGAAAGTTAACGGGCAAGTTACCCGTCTTCCCCGTCTAGTGCCTGGTATGAGTCAAACCGTAATGTCTTGCCAAGATCAACCATATTGTACTTGTGACAACAGCAAATTCATGCTCCACTGGATTGGATCGATGGTTGGCTGCTCTCAGCATGGGTGATGCCGCAAACCTTCTCGGTGGTAACCGACGATGAGGCTCCGCCGCAATGCTTGGCGGCGCTGGCTCCCCGGTCTATCTGGCATCCGCGAATACAGGCTCGCCTGGCTTCGTCATGACATCGTGGCCGGCCTCGCCTTGTCGGCTGTGCTGCTGCCAGTGGGCATTGCTTATGCGGTTGCCTCCGGTGTTCCACCCACCTGCGGCCTGTACGCCACGATCTTTGGATTGCTTGCCTATGCCCTGTTTGGCCCCAGCCGGATGCTGGTGTTGGGACCGGATTCCTCGCTCGTTGCCCTCATCCTTGGCATCGTGCTGCCCCTGTCTGCAGGTGATTCCCAGCGCTCGATGGCCTTGGCCGGGATGTTGGCCATCGTCTCCGGCACCCTGTGCATTCTGGCTGGAACCGCCCGCCTCGGATTCATCACTGAGTTGCTCTCCAAACCGATCCGCTACGGCTACATGAATGGCATCGCTTTGACCGTTCTGTTCAGCCAGCTGCCGGCCCTGTTCGGTTTTACGGTCAAGGGCGAGGGACTGCTGATCGAATCCCAATCCTTCGTTGCAGGGGTACTGGCCGGCCAGACGAACGGGGCCTCGCTGGCCCTTGGTGGCGGCACCTTGCTGCTAATTGGACTGCTGAGGCACAGCACGCGAGTCCCTGGTGTCCTACTGGCTGTCGTTTCCGCGACGGTCACCGTCTCCGCCCTGAATCTCGCGACTGGATTCGACGTGACGGTACTCGGTCCCCTTCCTAGAGGTCTGCCTGCTGTGGCTGTTCCTTGGACAGGCACAGATGACATTGTGCCGGTGTTACTGGGAGGCTTTGCCATCGCTCTTGTGTCGTTTGCTGACACGAGCGTGCTTTCCAGAACCTACGCCGCGCGGCTAGGAGACAGGATCGATCCCAATCAGGAGATGGTCGGCCTGGGTGCGGCCAACTTGGTCGCTGGTTTGTTCCAGGGCCTTCCGATCAGTGCGAGTGCTTCGCGTACCCCGGTCGCCGAGGCTGCAGGCGCCAAGACCCAGTTGACCGGTGTCATCGGAGCATTGACGGTCGCGGTGTTGCTTCTGGCAGCCCCAAACCTGTTGCAAAATCTACCGATTTCCGCCCTTTCAGGTGTAGTGATTGCGTCAGCAGTCGGCTTGATCGAAGTGGCTGATCTTCGACGAATTTACCGAATGCAGCGCTGGGAGTTCTGGTTGTCGATGGTCTGCCTGGCCGGGGTCGCCGTCTTTGGCGCCATACCTGGTATTGGGCTGGCGATCGCCATTGCTGTCATCGAGTTTCTCTGGGATGGCTGGCGTCCCTACTCTGCTGTTCTCGGAAGGGTAGACGGTGTTAAGGGCTATCACGATATCAGCAGGTACCCGGAGTCGCGCCTGATTCCTGGCCTGGTTCTGTTCCGATGGGACGCACCACTGTTTTTCGCGAATGCTGAATTGTTCCGGGACCGGGTGATGATGGCTGTGGAGTCATCACCAACTCAGGTGAACTGGCTTGTCGTCGGGGCTGAACCCGTTACAAGTATCGATGTGACATCTGCAGATACACTCGAAGAACTGGATCACTCCATGACAAAAGCTGGAATCATGCTTTGTTTTGCTGAGATGAAAGATCCCGTCAAGGATAAACTCAGAAATTTTGGACTATTTTCGAAATTTGGCGAAAATCGATTTTTTGCTACGCTTGGGGAAGCTGTCAGCTCTTATCTCAGATCCCACCCCGTTGATTGGGTTGACTGGGAAGATCAAGCCAAAATAGACAATGGTCAGGCTTTTAAATGAATCGATGATCAAGTTCGAAAAGCCCCGACCTCTGCATCATGGCATGGCTCATGTACGGCTTGTCGTCCAGTCATCAAACCAGCCACGTCTGGATAGCCAGTAGGTCATCAAGCCAGCGATAATCCCCATTAAACAAAGACTAAGAAAGTATCCATAATGCCATCTGAGCTCGGGCATGTTGACAAAATTCATGCCATAGATGCCAGCTAGAAAAGTGAGCGGAGCGAAGATCACCGATATGATTGTGAGTGTCTTCATCACTTGATTCATGCGGTTGCTTACGCTCGCCATATAGGCTTGGTTGACGGCATCACATTGATGTCGAAGCCATTCGCTTACTTCGAAAAGCTGGTTTAAATGCTGCTCGATATCCTGATATCTTTCGATAGATTCACTCGACAAATCAGATTGATTCTGTCGAAGAAATAGTCGAATCTGACTTAGCAATGGCCAAAGCTGGCGTCGTACGCGGCGAAGGTTTGAGTGAAGCTGAAAAGCCTTGGACAGTAGCTTTGGTTTCGGTGATCGGAGCACGGATTCTTCCAGATCATCAAGCCGATCGGACATCAGCTCCAGCAGAGGGAAATACTGGTGGAGAATTTCTTCAAAGAGAGCATGGAGAAGATCGTCTAGATCTTCAGCGCTGGCTGCAGGAATTTTATTCTGCAACCAGAAGGCTAGCTTTGCGTATGGATCGTGTTTGTCAAACTCTTCAACTGAAAGCAACAGGTCTGATGTGAGATAAAAGCTTACTTGTTCGCTAATTAAATGGGATGGATCTTTGCTGAAGTAAAGGCGATGAATGCAGAGTACAACATCATCTAGATAGTTCTGCAGTTGGGGCGCTTGGGGCGTTTCCAGGAGTACGGGTTGAATTGAATCCGGAACCTGTAAAGCATTCAATAACTGTTTGAACTCAATCAGGTCGGACAGTCCCATGATTCGAACCCAAAGGGGATGACCGCCTGCTCGGATGGTCGCCAATTCCTTGGCTCTGACATGCGCGTGGAACAGAACACCCTCTGGTCTGATCTCCAGAACAGAACAGAGAGTGGGAGCGCGACCTCCGTAGACATAGAGAGCGGCTGGGAGGTTGCCGGGTCGTGTTTCAAGGCGACGTGAACTGAAAGTGACAGGAAAGGCAGCATGCTCTTTTTTCGTGATCACTTTTTTACGTCAACAAAATGATGGTAATTTTGAGGTCAAATTTCATGACCGCTGAGGTCGTTCACATCAGGAGGCCATGCGGTCCTGCCTTGAGCCAGAAATGCTATGCATCAGCGATGATGACCACTCCAGGCACCCTCTTCAAGCTCACGCTTGCAGCGTACTGCGCCTGTGGTTCATGGGCCATAGGAAGGCTCACTGATCGATCTCATCCTTGCCCGGGGTTTGCCGACCCGGTAGCCGGAGCAGTTCGCGCCTGGCCAGTGGGTCTGTGCTGGTTCATAACCAGTCGACCTGCCGCAATCGTCCGGCGTGGGATTCTGAACTGCTAGCAGAGCAAGCTCCGAATCAACGGTTGCGACCATTGCCAAACCCGGTGCTACATATGGCGGCACCACTTTGCATGGTCATCTGAAAATAAGTGTTCAGATCTTGATGCCATGGATCTCTGGATTCTTCAGAAACGTCCATCTGGACTGCTGGAGCCCTATGAGTTAACGCGCCTGCGGGAGGAAGCTCGTGGTCTTGGCATCCGGGTTGACGCTGTTGCCCCTGAGGAGATTGATCTGATTGTCAGTCGCGGCGGTCGTCGTTCGATTCGTCGTTGCGGCATTGAAGTGGATCTTCCCGATGCCCTGTTGCCGCGCACAGGTAGTGCCACTGACTACTTCAGCCTGGCGATTCTGCGACAGATGGAGCATCTCGGTGTCGAGGTGATCAACTCCAGTCAGTCGATTGAGGCTGTGAAGGATAAGCTTTATTCCCTTCAGATTCTCGCCCAGAACAATCTGCCGATCCCGAGAACCATGCTGGTTCGCTTCCCTGTGGATGTGGACCTTGTGGCACAGCAGATCGGCTTTCCCTGCGTGGTGAAGCTATTGGTTGGTTCCTATGGCGAAGGTGTTGTCTTAAGCCGAGATCCGGGTGGTTTCCGTGACTTGATGGAGCTGATCGCCAGCCTGGATCGCTCTCAGGCCGTGATTCTGCAGCAATACATCGGCAGCCGTGTTGGCCAGGATTTGCGGGTGTGGGTGATCGGTGGGCGGGTGTTGGGGGCCATGCTGCGCAGCAGCACCGACGGCAGCTTCAAGGCCAACATCAGCCGAGGTGGTGATGGCCATCCCTATCCTCTTAGCCCTGAGCTCGAACAGTTGGCGCTGAGTTGCGCCGCTGCTCTCAATCTGGATATCGCCGGCGTTGATTTGTTGTTTGATGATGATCAATACAGTGTCTGTGAGGTGAACAGTGCCGCTGGCTTCGCTGGCTTTGAAGCGGCAACCGGTGTCAACGTGGCCCGCGCTGTCCTGGAGCATTGCCTGGAGCGAGCCTCCGGAGATGGGCCTATTCCCTCAGTGTTGAAAGCATTTCTGGAAGCTTCGACAACAACCTGATGCTGTTGCCTTCTGTCTGCGGAGAGAAGTGTCCGTGGGATGACCTGGGGTGAACGACCACCTGCACCTGCTCCGCCCATCGATCCGTACGCACCGCTCAGGTCTTGCTCCGATGTGATGAGTCAATCAGCAGCGGCGCTCCATCCAGGCGGCGGATCGCCACCACGCCAGGCCGGGGGATCTGCCCAAGCTGACCCGAGGGCCAGTTGGAACCCAGCGGCACCTGCCTGAGCTGCTCAAAGCTGCCACCGGCCCGGTCCCTGAGGCTGTAGGCCTGCACCTCCTCGTCGCCGCGACGGTGAATGGCGTTGTCCTCGCCGGGGTGCTGCACGGAGAGGAACAGGGTGGCTTCGCTGGTGTCAAAACAAGGCCCGGTCAATTCGCACTCCATTGGGCCAGTGGCGAACAGCTGCGGCTCGGTGCCTGCCACTCCCGTGGCGGGAAAGATCCAGCAGGCGTTATTGCCGAAGACGTCGGCGCTGCCGTTCACCGCAGCCCGGTCGGTCACCATCCAGATGTTGCCGCCGCTGTCGATGGCCAGGTTGTCCGGGTTGGCGAAGCCCATGCCCCCCTGCCAGGGGGTACCGCCGGTGGCCACCATGCGCCAGCGAAACGCCCCGCCCGCTTGCTCTGGGCTGGCGGAGTCATCCTCAAGGCGCATCAACCAGCCGTAGGGCCAGCTGTTCTCGCCGGCCGGCCCCCGGAAGATGGCGGGATCGGCCTGTCCCTCTCCGTCCGATCCAGCGGCGGTGAAGGTGATCAGCAGATCTCCCGTACGCGGATCGAGTTCCGTGTCCTCCGGCCTGGCTGTGGGGGTGGCCCCGGCCGCGTTGGCGGCTAAGTGCGCATCGATCAGGATCGCTCCAAGCTGCTCGTCACCACGGCCTGGGTAGAGATCGGCCAGGGTTCTGAAGCGCTGGCGGTAGGTCTGCAGCTGGGCCTCGCTCTCCAGCAGCTCGTGGCCGGCTTTGCTCCGGTCGCTGTGCGGTACCGGCAGCATCGCCGGCAGCTCGAAACGGGAGAAGTGGGATGGTGCCAGGGGCTCCACCGGCGTTTGAGGCAGCAGGGGAATCCAGCTCCCGCCGCCATTGGGCTGGAAGTGGGCGACCTCCAGCCGGCCCCGCTCCAGCAGGCGGGAGTTGGCCGGATTGCGGGGTTCCTGCACGATCGCCCCGCTGACGTAGCGATAGAGATGGCCGCCATGGCGGTCGCAGCCGGAATACACCACCAGCGGCTCTCCTGGGCGGGCACGGACGGCCACGGCTTCATGGCGGAACCGGCCCAGAGCTGTGTGTTTGACAAGCGGGTGCTCGGGCCGGCGGGGATCGATCTCCACCATCCAGCCGTACTTGTTGCCCACCAGGCCGAAGGGGTTGCCCAGGCCCTCCAGCCGCTCGCCATCGAACCGGAACGGACGCTCCGCCGGCGAAGGCGAACTGCCATCGGCGTACACCGCCTCGACCACCTGACTTTGAAAGTTCTCTTCCGCTGAGAGCACCGTGCCCCAGGGGGTCTGACCGCCGGCGCAATTGGCGAAGCTGCCGATCACCCGATCGCCGAGTCCATCGTCGTGGCCGAGCCGCTGGGACCGGCGGAACACCGTCGCCGCGGGACCACTGCAGCGCAACCGCTGATCGGCATGCTCCAGCCCCATGAGGCCGCCGACACGCCGGTCAAAGCGGCCGCTGCGGCGACGCCAGCCCTGATCAGCGCTGCGCTCGATCTCGACCACGCCGATACCCAGATCTTCCATCGCGGCGGTGGCCACCTCCAGCAACGGGCGGCGCAGGGGATCGTCAGCCGCCAGGCTGTGCACATCGACGCTGCCACCCCGCTCCGCCAGCAGCTGACGCAAGGCTTCGAATGGGAGCTGCCTGCCCATCACCTCCCCGTAGCCTGCGAGCCAGGGTCGGGGGCTGATGTATTCGAAATTCACCGTCAGCAGCGCCCGACCGTCATCGAGCGGTGTGAAGGCGAGGAAGTCGTTGTTGAACCCGAAGCGACCGCTGCCCAGGGGATCGCCCCACTGCATCAGCAGCTCACTGCGGTAGCCCTCAGGTACCAGCAGTTGATCCTGCAGGGCAACGCGGGCGTAGGCGCGCTGCTGCCCGGCGGCGCTAAGTCCGTCGCCGGGCAGGGGAATAGGGCCGCGCAGGGGCTGAAAAGGCAGGGTCTGCGGCCGCCTCCCCGCAGCCGCCACCGGCCTCATCGAACCGGTGGGGATCACCCCAGCCAGGGCGGTGCCGGCGGTGGCGGCAGTCAGCCCCAGTAAGTGAACCAGCAGCGAGCGACGGGACAAGCCTCGCTCCATTCCTGGTGAAGGTTTACGCAAACGCCTGCCCTGTGACTGTATCGAGCTGGAAGATGATCTGATCAGGACTAGCGGAATTGAGGCAGCTTGTTGGCATCAAAACTCCGTCGCAGCGCCTCCCCAATGCTGAGACCCACAGGCAGATCACCAGAGAAAGCGCTTCCGGTGATTCGCTTGTAAAGCTTCGACTCCACCAGTTGATAGGTGCTGGCAGGCAGGGGAATGTCCCCTGCCGCACCAATAAGGCTTAGACCATTGCGAACGGTGAAGGTGGCAAACTTCTGCACATCAGGCTTGCTCGCAAGAGCCTTGTCGTTAATATAAATAAACAGCGGCCTGGAAAGTGGCTGATAGCGGCCTGACTGAACATTGGCAACCGATGGATTCACTGCGCCTGACGATGTGGCGACAGCAACAGCCTTGAGTTTGTTTTGATTGGCTCTATAGTAGCTGTAGCCAAAATAGCCGAGAGCATTGGGGTTCTGGGCCACGCACTTGACAATGACGTTGTCGTCCTCGCTGGAAGCGTAATCCTTTCGTGAATTATCAGTGCTGCCATTGATGGCCTTATTGAAATAATCATAGGTACCCGAATCCTTGCCGGGGCCACAGAGCTTGATGGGTCGCTCAGGCCAATCTCGGTTCACATCATTCCAGCTGTCGATTTTTCCCTCGGCCTGGCGTCCCCAGAGCCGAGCCAGTTCCTTGGTGGTAATCTGACTGGCCCAGGTGTTGGAAGGATGCACCACAATTGAGAGGGCATCGAAAGCAATCGGTAGCTCAATGAAGCTGATTCGATGACTGGCGCAGGCTTTGAGCTCCTTGCTGTTAATCGGCCGCGAGGCATTGGCCATCTCAAGTTGACCGGCACAGAAGCGCCTGAATCCATCGGTTGTTCCTGATTCCTTCAGAACGATCTTGGTGTTGTTGCCTGCTGCTCGGAAGGCCTTGATGGCCTCCATCATGATCGGGTACACCGTGCTGGAGCCGCCGATCCGGATGGTGGAACGATTGCTGCCATCTCCTTGGGCGAGTGTCTCTGAATAAGCCAGTGGCGAGATGACCAACGCGGTGGTGATCATTACCGCGATCTGAATCAAGTGGAATGAGAACTGAGGCAGTCGGGGAGAAGCCATGGCAACTGGATTGGGTGCAGGATGGAAAGTGGATTGCGAGTCAACCCGTCAATCATGATTGACGGCTTAAGGACTGATGATTTAATGGGCCTTTGCCCATGGATCCTGACTTCATGGGCCTTGATCCATACTGGCGCTCCACTCGTGACGGGACCTGAAGAAGGCCGGCCTCAACGATCAGCGCTTACCCATGTGCTCCTTCAATGTCTGGAGGCGCTGCTCAAGGTCATGCAGCATCTCCAGAGCGAACATGGGCAGTTCCTGCATGGCAAACAGGAATTCATCACGGTTCATTTCCAGTAGCTCACTATCGCAGAGGGCAACGGCGGTGCCAAAACGGCGGTGCTCCGGATCCACCAAGGCTCCGACTCCGAAGCAGCTTCCCGGTCCGATCGTCTCCACACGATCACCACCCCAACTGAGCTGCACTTGTCCTGAAATAACACCGTAGAGCTTGTCGCCAATATCACCCTCTCGGAAAAGTACGCCGCCTTGATTCACACGGCTGGAACCACGGTCACCCGCCAGCGCCGCGATGGTGTTTAGCTCAAGATTCTCGTTGATGTTCATAGCGTAGACGCAGTGGAATCAGAAAGCAGGGAACTCATCTCGTTAGATAGGCCTCAGCTCAGATTTCGGATCTGGCGCAAGCTCTGGTACCGATCGTTGGGTGTGGCTGATGGGGTGCTGTGACCGAGGGCGAAGAGCAGATGCTCAGTGATCCGATCATGCAGATCGTCGGCCCTGAGACCAGCTGGCTGGAGGTCCTTAGCCTGACGTCGCGGCGATGCCCAGATTTTGCTGCATACTGCTCCAAACATTCTAGAAACAGCGGGGTCACGAGGCCGCCAAGCGCGGCTGGGTGCCGTCACAGCACCGTGCTAGCTGGCACACACCAACCCAGTCCATTCAGTGGTAGGGCGTGCAGAGCACCATTGGGAAGGGTGCATCCACCCACGGCACCGCATCCAGCAGCAGCATGGCCGCCAGGACCATGGCAAAGCCATAGTGCCATCGAAGTTCTGGCATGGTGTCGGAGTTCATGCCACAGATGCTGGTCAGGATGGTCACTGTTTTCATCACCTGGTTCATCCGCTTGCCGACACTGGCTCTTTCGGTCTGGGTGATGCCATCCCATTGGCGGCGCAGCCGTTCAGTGCTGTCGAGCAGCAGTCTCACATCTCAGGCATCTTCTGCAAACCGCTGAGTGCCTCATTCACCAGGTTGTGAACGATGTTGTCCAGTGAGGTGGGATCCTGGCTCTGCAGCAGCAAGCAGATTTCCTCTTGGTGCAACCAGGCTCGGAAGGGGGGCAAGGTATGCAGCGGCATTGGAATGCCATCTTCTCCAGAGGTCGATGGAACTGGCCGTGTTGCCGATCTCGTCCTAGACCTTGGTCGCTTCTCAAACCTGATGTTCTGTAATCAAGCATTGTTTTTATTGGTGTGAGCATCTGCAGCTTCAACACCACAGGTCATTTCAGGGATCCCCGGCCCGGATGTGAGAATCAGATAACCCCGCTCTGGTTAAGGCACTAGCCAGTCCTTTTGATGGGAATGCATAGCCTGGCGCTTGTTCTTTCGTCTGAATCTGGCAACCTTTGCGCAAAGCGCTGGAATCGTTGCTCTTCAGGGCCTCGACATGATCAGCCAGGGCCCAGCGGATATCGACAATCGTCGCCTTTGGGATGAGC
>CALPNT020000052.1 GCA_943325005.2 Bifidobacterium breve
AGCGTCGGCCAGCCGCCCCTGGAACCCCGGGAGCAGCACCAGCTGTTCGGCGACCAGGCGTTGCGGGGCCTGAGCTGGAAGCAATTCCTCGACCGCCTGCTGCTGATCTGAGTTCGGCTGGTGGCCCTGGACTGCCGCTGTGGCCTTTCGCCCTGGTGACGTTCAGCCTGATGGTGCGCGCCCATCCCTGGCGCCAGCGGCGGGGCGTCTCAACCGATCAGCGGCCCGGCTGATCTGTATCCCGGCGGATCGGTATCCCGGCGGATCGGCAGGGGAGCAGCGGCAGGGAATCGATCGGAGGGGGAATCGCCGGCGGCGATGTGCTGCCTTCCGGCTTCCGGTTCCTGGCTGGTGAAGGCTCTGCCAGGTCTGGACTTCCCCAGGTTGCCACCCACCCCACCTTGCCGCTAATGAGAATCGCTTGCAAAAGGCTGGCGATTCGGCTACGTTGCGAGCCATTCTCAACAAGTCGCTGCGGCGGCTTGCCGCTGGCCCGGTCACCCGTCACCGGATCCGGGCTTGCGGATGCCCCCTTCGTGGTCGCCCTCCTTTGGCTCAGCTGTTGTCCTCTCCTGATTCCATGAGCCTTCGCCAGCGCGCGTTCCGTTCCCAGGCCATCGTGCGCCTGCCGGTGGGGCAGGCCCTCTTGATCGATCCGGCCCTGCGTCCTGCCGGCCACACCCTCGAGGTGCTTGAGGGTGTGGCCCGGGTGTTCTGTCCCTGTGAGGAAACCGGTGGTATGACCCTGGCCTTCCTGCAGAGCGGCGACTATCTCTGCGGCGATCGCCTCTGCAGTGAAGGGGTATGTGTGGAGGCGCTGACGCCCTTCAGCTTTCGCAGCGATGCCGAGCTGCAGCAGGGTCAGGGATTCGATGCGGTCAATGAATGGACGCTGCAGTTGCTGCGCATCCGCCATCTCGGCAATGCCGAGCAGCGGCTCCATGCCCTGCTCAGTCTGTTGGTGCGGCGTCTGGGCCGCCGTTGCGGCCCCTGGTGCGACCTGCCGTTTCGGCTCACCCATGACCGCATCGCCGAGCTGATCGGCACCACCCGGGTGACCACCACCCGGCTGATTTCCCGCATCCGCCAGGAGCAGTTGCTGGTGGTGCCCAGGGATCAGCCCGGTCTGCGGCTGGCCCCGGCCCTGGTGGAATCGGCGCCCCTGGCCGCCTGATCCAGGCCCGGCATCAGGGCCAGCGAGGCGACCAGACCCAGCAGCAGGATCAGCAGGGCCGGCAGCAGCGCCGCGCCCACCCGCTCATCGCTGGCGTACTGATACACCCGTACCGCCAGGGTGTCGAAATCGAAGGGGCGCAGGGCGAAGGTGAGCGGCAGCTCCTTCACCACATCCACAAACACCAACAGGGCTCCCACCAGCAGCGGTCCCCGCAGTAGGGGCAGCTGCACCCTTCGGGCCGCGCCGCTCCAGCTGCAGCCCAGCCCGGTGGCGGCTTCATCGAGGCTGGGTGGGATGCGCTCCAGGGCGGCATCCAGACCTTGCTTGGAGACGGCCAGAAAACGGTCGCCATAGCCCCAGACCAGCAGCAGCAGGGGGCTGAGCTGCAGGGGGCCACCCAACAGCAGCAGCGCCAGCGCCAGCACGGCCCCCGGCAGGGCGTAGCCCATGCCGGCCACGAAGCTGAGCCGTTGCATCGCGGCCAGGGGAATCCAGCGATGGGCCATGGTCAGAATCAGGGCCAGGGCGGTGGTGATCAGGGCCGCCCCCAATCCCAGGCCGAGGCTGCGCAGACTGAGGCTGGCCAGTTCGGCGCTCGCTTCCCCCTGCAGTTGGTCCCAGCTGAGACCAGCCCAGAGCAGAGGCAGACCGAGGCTGGCCAGGGGCGGCAGGGCGGTGAGCAGCTGGGCCGCCACGGCGCGCCAGCCCTGCAGCTGCCAGCCCTGGCTGCTGTCGCCCCCGCCACCCAGGCTCCAGCGGCGGCTGCGGCGCCGCAGGTGCTGTTCGGCCGCCACCAGCAGACTCACCAGCACCAGAGCCACCAGGGCCAGTCCCACTGCCCCCTGGGGATCGCCCTGGCTCTGCCAGCGCTGCAGAATGCCGCCCGACAGGGTGGGAACGCCCAGCAGTTCGACGGCCCCCAGATCGTTCACCACCTCCATGGCGCTCAAGGCGACGCCGGCGCCGATGGCGGGCAGCGCCATCGGCAGGGCCACCCGGCGGAAGCTCCCCCAGGGGCCCACTCCCAGGCTCAGGCTGGCTTCCAGCAGGCGGCGACCGCTGGATGCAAAACTCTCTGTCGCCAACAGAAACACATAGCTGTAGGTGCTCAGGGTGAGCACGGCAATCGCCCAGCCGCGGCCAGCGATCGGCTGATTCCAGCGGCTGCCCAGATCGATCAGGGTGGCGGCCAGCAGGTAGGCCGGGGTGGCCAGGGGCAGCAGCTGGGCGATTCGCAGCCAGCGACGGCCGGCAAAGCGGCAGTTGGCGCAGAGCCAGCCGTTGGCCGTGCCCAGCAGTGCGCCGGCCAGGCCGACGCCGATCACCAGACTCAAGGTGCTGGCCAGCTGCTCCAGGCCTGCCTCCCCCAACCCCAGGCCCTCGCCCTGGCCCCGGGCGGCGTAGAGCATCAGCGCCAGCACGGGCAGCAGGGCCAGCAGCGCCACCGCCAGCGCCAGGCCCAGCAAAGAGCGGCGACCGGCCAGGGCGGGCCCAAGTCGGCCAGGTCCGAATCGGACGGGTCCAAGTTGGACGGGTCCAACTTGCCCGGGCGGGCCCGACTCGGGTCCGGCGCCGCGGCGTTCGTCCAGGCTGGGGCCGCTGCGGCTCACTGCCATCCGGCGGACCGCATCAGGTTGACGGCCTCCTTGTTGCGCGCTCCCATCGCTTCGGCGGACACCTGATCGGAACGGAACGGCCCGAAGCCCTTGAGGATCGGATTGCTGCCGCTGCCGGTGAGCGGGTATTCGTTGTTCGCCTCGGCATAGCCGTGGCCGCCGCTGGGGGAGGCCAGAAACTCGATCAACTGGCGAGCGGCCTCCGGGTGGCGCGAGCTGGTGGTGACGCCGGCGCCGCTGATGTTGACGTGGGCCGGATCCGGCAGGATCACCCGCAGCTGCCGGGCTGCGGCCTGGTCGTCGGCACCGGCCTTGCCGGCGAGCATGCGAGCCACGTAGTAGGTGTTCACCAGGCCGACGCCGCAGCGGCCTTTGCCCACGGCCCGGGCCAGGGGAATGTCAGAGGTGAAGAACGGCTGGCTGACATTGGCCACCAGGCCCTGGACCCAGGCCCTGGTGGCCGTCTCGCCTCGCTGGATCAGCTGGTCGGCCACCAGGGACTGGTTGTAGACGCTGAGGCTGTTGCGCAGACACAGCTTGCCCCGCAGCGCCGGGCTGGCCAGATCGGCATAGCTGCGGATGCTCTGCGGCGGCACCAGGGCGGGGTTGACCACCACGGCACGCACGCGCCGGGTGAGCGCGAACCAGCGCTGCTGGGAATCACGCAGGTGGGCGGGCACATCGCGGCGCAAGGCGGCCGAATCGATCGGGCGGAACAGACCGGCCTCGGCGGCCTTGGCCAGTCGGGCCGCATCCACCAGCACCAGCACATCGGCCGGGCTGTTGCTGCCTTCATTGCGCAGCCGCTCGATCAGGGCATCGTCCTTGCCCTCCAGCAACTTCACCTTGATGCCGGTCTTGGCCTCGAACTGGCGGTAGAGCTGCTGGTCGGTGTTGTAGTGGCGGCCGGAATACACCCCCAGGCTGGTGACCTCAGGCCGCTGTTGGCCGCAGCCCGTCAGCAGCACCCCCACCAGCAGGCTGCTGGCCAGGACCCCAGCCCGGGAACTGCAGCGGCCCGGCCACGGCTGTTGTTTGTGAACCGGCTGGGTCCGCAACCGGCTGAACAGGAGGGGCGGGCTGATCGGCATGGGGAGTTGCGGCGCTGCCATGGCAGCCGAACTCACCGGAAACTAGGGCTGAGCGCCGCCGTCAGGACGGGACGATGAGGCGGATGACGGTATGAATTGGCACGATCGCTGGAGCCGCTGCCTAGCAGCACAAAAATTAAAGCCTGGCGTTGAGAGCTGAACGCCAGGCGTTGCTGGAAAAATACCAGCTTTATTTAATATTCAGGATCGGTGGTGGGGCTCGGTCCCACCCAGCGATCGCCACTAATCAACGATGACGGCGCACCGGAATCGGCACCAGAGAAGGCTGCATCAGACCGCCACCGCCGTTGTCATCGTCGGAGTCGAAACCCAGCCAGAGGAGCAAGCCGAGGATGCCGAAGAAGCCCGCAAGCAGAACGAGTTCACTCATGGACTTCTTGCAGGTTGACTCAACCTAACCGGGATCTGCGGATCGCGCGTCAAGATTGGCGCTGAATTCGCTGCCGGTTTTCACCCCAGCGGCACCAGGGCCAGCAGGCCACCACCGAGGCCCAGCACCACGGCCAGCCGCGTGAGCCAGACCGCGGGCAGGCGCTTCAGGGCGATCAACGTGAGCATCACCACCGCCACCGAGCTGATGCCGGATCCCAGCCACCAGGCCAGTTCGCCTGTGGCCGCCTGGGCATGCAGCAGGGCGTGGATGGCGACGGCAGCGGCGATCACGCTGCCCGGCAGGGCCAGGTGGGCTGGGCGATCGGCCCCCTGGGGACGCCGCCACAACAGCAGGCCGATGGCCGAGACCGCCAGGGCGGCGAGCACTTCGGCCTGGGGTAAACCGCCACCGGAGGCCCCGAACAGGCCGCCCACCAGCGCTCCGCCGAGGGCGAACAGCAGCAGCGTGCCATCGATGGCGCTGGCGGCGGCTCCCACTCCCACCAGGAGCAGCAGATGGTCGAGGCCGAGCAGGGGATGCAGCCCACCGGCCAGCAGGCCGCCGGTGGCCAGGCCATGGGCGCCGGCCGGCAGGGCCGACAGCAGGCTGAGGCCGAAACCAGCGGCGAGTGCCGGCAGAGGCGAGCGGGAGGGGATGTTCATGACGGGGATCCGGGCCGCGCCGGAGCGTGAGGGGATGGGGCGGGTGAATGGGGGGGCTGCGCTGCACCCGGGCCAGCCAGAGCGGCCGGGCTGACCATGATCACAGCGAAGGGAGTGGGCAAGGCTGAGCCAAGAGGGCCGCACCGCAGCAGGCCGGCAAGAACGGACCTCAGCGGACCATGCTCACGGCCTCCTTGCTACCAGAGGTGAAGAACCCATGGAATCCAGTATCCATGCGGCGCTGCGGCTGCACGGTATCGGTTGGTTCAGCATCGGTGGATTCAGCGGCAAGCCTGGCCTCAGCCGAATCCCTTGCCGGCATCCTTGGCGACGCAGGCCTGCAGTTGGCGGCGCAGGCTGGCGTGGTCAAGGCCCTTGCCGATCAGCACCAGCTGGTTCTTGGGGGCAGCGGGCCAGTCGCTGTCGTCGATCGAGAAGCGCTTGCCGGCGAGGTGAAAGATGTGGCGCCGCTCACTTTCGTTGAACCAGAGGATCCCCTTGGCGCGGAACACCCCCGGGGGCATCTGGTTGTCGAGAAAGTTCTGGAACTTACGCAGCGAGAAGGGTCCGTCGCTCTGAAAGGAGAGGGAGGTGAACCCTTCAATCGCCTGGTGGTCGGGCTCGGCGCCGTGATCATGGGCGTGGCCGTGGCCGTGGTCGTGATCGTGGTGATGGGCATGGGCATGCCCGTGATCAGCGTGCCCGTGATCGGGGCTGTGATCAGCGTGGGCGTGATCGGCGTGGTGATGATCGCCGTCGTGACCCTCGTGCTCGTGCACGCAGACGCCATGGTCGTGGTCGCAGCTGTCATGGCTCTGCTGGGCCACCACCTTGTCGCTTTCGAACAGGCCCACGCTCAGCAGCAGGGGCAGGGGCACCTCCCCCTTCACCGAACGCAGGATGCGGGCTTCGCTTTTGATCGTTTTCAGCTGGGTCTCCAGCTCGATGAGCCTGGCTTCCTCCACCAGGTCGCATTTGTTCAGCAGGATCATGTCGCTGTAGACGATCTGGGCGCGGGCCACCTCGCCTTCCAGCACCTCCTCGCCGAAGTTCTCAGCATCCACCAGGGTGATGATCGAGTCGAGGCGGGTGAGATCGCGCAGATCACTGCCCAGGAAGGTCATCGCCACCGGCAGGGGATCGGCCAGACCGGTGGTTTCCACCACCAGATAGTCCACCTTGTCCGGTCGCTCCAGGATGCGGTAGACGGCCTGCAGCAGCTCGCCGTTGATCGAGCAGCAGATGCAGCCATTGCTCAGCTCCACCATGTCTTCGCCGGTGGCCACCACCAGCTCGTTGTCGATGCCGATCTCGCCGAACTCATTCACCAGCACGGCCGTTTTGAGGCCTTCCTGATTGGTGAGGATGTGGTTCAGCAGGGTGGTCTTCCCGGCTCCGAGGAAGCCGGTCAGGATCGTCACCGGCAAGGCGGTGCTGACGGGATCCATCACGGCCGCAGGGGTGGGGGCGGAAAGGCTGCTGGAGCCGGAGCTGGTGGGGGACATGCAGGACAGGGGCGCTGGCGAGGGCGAAGGCAGGCGATGCGAGCTGGCGGGAGCGGCACTCAAGTGGGATCGGCCAGGCGGTGATCAGGCCGTTGCGCTGGGCAGTTGCTCCGACCATAGGCAGCCCGGCGGCGATCGCCGTGGCTCAGGGGCGCTGGAGCGGGGCCCGGGAGGGGGGAGCGGGCGTTGGGGCTGAGGGCGGGCTCGGGGGCTCGGGGTCCAGCAGCTTGCTGCCCACCAGCAGGGTCAGCAGGCGATTGCTGCTGGCGGTCAGGGCCTGGATGTCCTGGAGGGTCTTGATCAGCAACGGGCCGCTGTCGCGCAGCAGGGCCTCAGCCTGCAAGGAGGCCAGCCGCGCTCCGCTGCCGGTGCGGTTCAGTTCGCTCAGGGTCTGGCGCAGGCGTGGAGCGGTGCTGGCGGTTTCGCGATTGAGGGTGCCCGAGAGCTGGCCGACCCGATCCAGCGTGCGGCGGAAGTCCCCGAGGGCCAGCGGCACGTCCTGGCTCGCCACCCGGTTGGTCTGGCGCAGCGTCTGGCGCAGATCGGTGAGGGCCATGGGCATGTCCTGGCTGGCGATCTGACTGGCGTGACGCAGGGTGCGCGAGAGATCGATGCGGGTCTGGGCCAGATCCAGCAGCACCTGGCGCAGATCCAGCGAGGGCTGGTAGGGCAGGGTGAGATCGCCCCCGTCCCTGGCCCGCTGCTCGGCGCCGGATCTGCTCAGGGGTTGGGGGGTGATGGCGATGAAGCTGTCGCCCACCAGGCCCTCCTGGTTCTGGTAAGCGAGGCTGTTGGGGCCGATCAGACGGCGATACTTTTGATCGATGCGCAGCTCGATCGCCACCGAGGCGTCGTTCTGCAGATTCAGCGCGGTGACGCGGCCCACCGGCAGGCCGGAGAGCTTCACCTCCATGCCGGGCTTGAGACCGTCGGCCCGCAGGGTGCGCAGCTGAACCCGGAAGCTGCGCTCACCCCAGCGCTGCTCTCGGCCCACGCCGATCAGCAGGGCCAGCAGCAACAGCAGGCCGGAGCCGAGGAACAGCCAGCTCTCCTGGGCGGGCACTGCCGGCAGGGAGCGCTTCAACTGCCGCTGAAGTGGCTGGGACTCAGGGCCAGAATCCATAACAGTTTCAGGGCCAAGACCAGGGCCGTCGCATGCAGGATCGCATCGGCGGTCGCCTTGGTGGAGAGGTCGCCCCGCCGCAGGGCCCGTCGGCCCTCCCAGAGGCCGAGGGCGGCGGTGCTGCCCAGAAAGGCCCCCGACCGTCCCATGGCTTCCAATAGGGCGGCTGGTTCGAGTGTCGCCAGCAGATCGCGCCATTCGCCGAGCAGATCAGCGCGTGGTGTCATCACCATGCCCGTCAGCAGTACCGCCACCAGGAACAGGTTGAACAGCACCATGCCCACCACCACGGCGGACAGCACCGAGCGCCACCAGACCCGGGCGCCGGGTTTGCGGGCCCGCTCCAGCCAGTGGGGCATCAGCCGGGTCAGGGCGAGCAGGGCCACCACCAGCGGGCCCAGCAGTTGCAGCACCGTCTGGGCCAGCACTTCGAGGCTGAAGCTGCTGCTCTGTTGCAGCGGGCCCACCAGCAGCCGGATCAGGCCGGCGCCGAAGGCGACGCCACCCAGCAGCACCAGGCCGGCGCAGTGCAGACCATCCCGTTCGATCGTGCGCAGCAGGCTGGAGGTGGCTGGGGCCATGGGGCTCAGGGCTGGGGCGAACGCGGTGGGATGACCAACGGCCGCGGGCCTGGCCAGGCGCATCGTGGCGAGGGGCCCGGCGAGCCTGGGGACAGCGCCGTGGCAGGTGGCCCGGAAACTAGATCGGCACGGCAACGGTTCAGGGGCCCAGTCCGTCTGCCGCGCTGTTCTGATCGGCCAGGGGAATGGCCTTCTGGTGCAGTCGCTCCACCAGTCGGGCCAGGAGGGCCCGTTCGGCGGCTTGCTGCTGGCCGGCCTGGCAGATCAGCAGCAGGCTGACGGTGATGCCCTCGGGGGTCACGGCTTTGATGCCCCGCAGCTGCGGCGCTTCGAGCAGCACGTTCGCCCAGCTGGGATCGGCAGCGAACCGGCTCGCCTCGGCCTCCAGCAGGGCCAGCACGCGCGGCAGCTGGCGCACGGCGTGGGAGAGCACCAGCTGCAGCTCCACCCCGGAGCGCAGCTTGGTGTGGTTCACCACCTGGCTGCACTCACTGTTCTGAATCACCACCACCCGTTGATCGAGGCAGCGCAACTCGGTGCTGAGCAGGCCGATGTCGAGCACCGTGCCTTGGAATCCATGGATCTGCACGGTGTCGCCGATCGCGTAGCGATCGTCGAAGAGCAGCACCAGCCCGGAGACGAAATCCCGCAGCAGTCCCTGGAACACGATCGCCAGGGCGCCGAGCAGGGCACCACTGGCCAGCAGGGCGCTGCCGGAGAGTTCGGCCACCCCCGGCAGTTCACTGAGGATCCACAGGCCCACCACGGAGAGCATCACCAGATCGATCAGCCGCCGAAACACCAGCCGCAGGCTGAGAAAGCGTTGATCCCGGCGGGCGCGCCGCTCCACCGGCACATTGACGTTGCCGGCCCACTGCCGCAGCAGCAGTTCCGCCAAGGCCCGCAGGCCCGTGTCCAGGAGCCAGCCCAGGATCAGCTTGACGGCGATCCCCCAGGGCTCCAGCAGCAGGTCGAGGGCCCGGGGCACCTGGCCGGGAATGGTGAACAGGGCCACCCCGGCCATGGCGAACATCAGGGTCAGCGCGGTCGCCATCAGGGCGCGGCTGAGGCCCTGCAGGATCTGCAACCTGAAAGCCTGGCGCCGCTGGCTGGGGCCCGGTTCTGAGCGCGCCTCCAGGCGCCGCAGGCCATGGCGGCTGCGGCGCCAGAGGCCCAGCACCAGGGCGATGGCGATCGCCAGGGCCAGCTCCACTTTGAGCGCCAGGGCGAGCCGCCGCTGCAGGCTCTCGGGTCGCATCAGCTCACGGGCGAAACGCAGCCGCCGTTCCAGCAGGCGGCGCCAGCGCTGTGCCAGGCGGTCGGCTCCGATGCCGTTGAGGCGCACGTCCGCGTCGGTGATGGTGAGCAGGGGCAGGGGCTGGGCGCGTCCAGCCACCCGGGCCACGAGCAGAGTCGGGCCTGCGCCGTTCTTCACCACCTCCACGTTCAGGTCCGCCGGCTCGCCCTGCAGGCCGAGATTGTCGCCAGCACAGGCCCGCTCCTTGCCGTGCAGGAACCCCCACTCCAGGAAGGTTTCGGCCAGGGATTCTCCGCTGCTGCAGAGCTGGCGCCGCTGGTAGAGCAGGGCCAGATTGCCTTCGATCACCTGGGCGCGGGTGCTGGCATCGGGCCCCTGGCCGTCGGTCGCCACCGTGGCGGTGGCCACCGTCAGTACGGGCACCCCCAGGATTCGCACCTTGCCCAGCTGGAAGCTGCCGGCATCGTCAGCGTTGCTGTCGCCCGTGTGGGGGCTGGCGCTCGGGCTGCTTCGTGCGGCGGGGCTGGCCCCCGGCCCCTTGGGCGCCTCGGCCCTGGCTCCCGGCAGGCTGGGGCTTGCCAGGAACGTCAGCAGCAGCAGGGCGCAGAGGCCCGGCAGCCAGCGGTTCGAAGGCAGGGGCCACCAGGGACAGCCCGGGGCGGCGGCAGCGCCGGTCGGCCGTTTCATCGCCCGGCCGCGCTCGCCTGGCGGTCGCGGCAGTGGCTGCAGAGGCCGAAGAACTCCAGGGTGTGGAACAGCGGCAGGAAGCCGGCCAGGTCGGCGTCGTGGAGCTGGACGTCGTGCACCGGGCAATGGGAGAGCCGCACGGTGCTGCCGCAGTCGACACAGGTGAGATGGTGCTCGTCGCGCTCGGTGGGGGCAAACAGGGCTTCGCCACTGGGCAGATGGCGGCAGCGCACCAGCCCCTTCTGCTGTAGTTGGCGCAGATGGCGATAGACGGTGGCCAGCCCCATGGTTCCGGCGCCACCGCGCAGGCGTGCATGCACCTCCTGGCCCGAGAGCTCCTGCTCGGCTTGACACAGCTCCGCCAGCAGCAGCTCCTGGCGGGGGGTCAGGGAGGGATCGGCGCTCGGAGGCATGGCGGCGTTGCGTCGTCCGGTTCTACCCCGCCGGCAACCAGATCACCTGCCGCACCTGCCGCTGCAGGGGCTGAAGCTGCAGGCTGCGGGCATCGATCAACACCGCCTGGGCCGGTGCTGGCGGCTGTTCGATCGGGCCGAGACGGCGCAGGGCGGCCAGCAGCCGATCGCCGCTGGGATCAAAACTGAGGCCGGTGCCGGGCTCCAGTTCCCAGCCCGTCAGGCGCTGGCGGCGCAGCAGCTTGCCGCGGCGGTCGAGGGCCAGCAGGGTGAGCTCCGGCTGGCCGGTGCCGTCGATCAGCAGGGCCCAGATCCGCTCGCCGCCGCCGGCGCAGGCGCTGGCCACCAGGGCTTCGCTGCCGATCCAGAGCTGGCGCGGGGCCTGCCCCGGCTCCACCAGCTCCAGCGAACGGCGGTAGTCAGGCCAGTGGCGTACCAGCAGGGCGCGGCCGGAGCGGGGGCAGAAGGCGCTGAGATCGCGGTTGCCCGGCAGGGTCTGCAGCCGCGGCGGCCGGGGCGGCAAGCCCTGCAGGCTGAGCCCTTCAGGGCCAGGCACCACCACCGCATCCCCTTCCGGCAGCAGCCGCATCGGTCCGCTGGCGGCCAGCGCCAGCGCCTGGCTTCCCCCCTGGGCTCGCCACAGCCGGGCACGGCTTTCACCCCCTTCGCTACTGCTGCTCTGCACCAGCAGATCGCCGCGGCGGTTGCTGCTGAGGTGGGCGAACATCAGCGCACGGCCGTCGAGGGTCTGGGGTGCAGCGGCCCGCACCGGCCCCAGGCGCTGGGGGCTGGCGACCAGATTGCGCTGCCGCAGAGGGATCCGAGCCAGGTGGTAGGCCCCGAGTGCGTCCTGGCTGGCAAGAGCCACCCCGGAGCCGTCCCCGAGGGGCTCGAGCACCGGTAGGCGCGGCCAGATCGGCGACAGCGGCTGCCAGGAGCCGTCGTGCTCGCGCAGCTGCAGTTGCTCGCCGCCGGCGACGGGCACCACCGCCAGCAGCCGGGGTCTGGGATCCCAGTGCCAGAGACGGGGCTGCAGGGCCAGGCCGCGTCGGTCGCGACCGGCCAGCCGCAGCTGCAGCGGCTGCTTCAGCCGCTGGCCGGCGGTCAGAGCCAGCAGCAGCGCGTCGCTGGAACCCAGCCAGCGATGGCTCAGGTTCGGCTGCAGCGCACTGGCGCTCTGCAGGCTGGCGCTGTCCATCGGCCGGCTGAAGCGGGCCTGCAACGCCGCCGGCCCCGAGCTGGCGGCGGCGTTGGCCAGCCGCTGCAGGTGGGGCGGCTGCCGCTGCAGGGCCTGTTGCTGGATCAGGACCAGCAGGCTGGGCAGAGCGAGGGCCAGGGCCAACGCCACTCGGGGACGGCGGCGTGGGGGGCTCACGGCTCCAGGGGCCGGGCCGGCCGGGCGATCCGCTCGATGCGGCTGGGCAGCACCACCAGCTGTCTGCCGTCGGCGCCGCTGGTCACCGCCATCCGACCCTCCAGTCGCAGCCACTGGTCTGGCGGCGGCGGCGGGCCGGGCCAACGCACCGGCAGCCCCACCGGCGCCGCGTCGGCCAGGCAGCAGCGCACCAGCAGCCGGGCGATCTGGGGCGGCCCGCCAGCCATCGGCAGCACGAAACCGCTGATCCGCACCGGATCTCCCGCGAACAGGTCAGGATCCGGTTGGCTGCGCAGCAGTCGCACCCAGTCGGTGAGGCTGCGCTGGGCCGGGGGCAGCACGAAGCTCAGGTCCTCCTGGGCGGTGTCGTCGCCGGGGCGCTGGGCGGCCAGATCGGCGAAGGAGGGGGCTGGTGGCACGGCCACCACCGCCATGGTGAGGGCCGCGGTGACCAGCAGCACCAGCCCCTGACGGCGGCTGGCCCGTTCAGCGGCGGCGGCGGCATCGATCAGGCCCAGCCGCAGCTGCACCAGGGCCAGCGCCAGCAGCAGCAGGCCCGCCAGGGCAACGAGCGGATGGAAGGCGGCACGCAGCAGCAGATCGAGGCGGCCATCGGCGCTGCTGCGCAACAGCACCAGGGCCCAGAGGGCCAGCAGCAGGCCCCGCTGCAGGGCGGCCCGTTGTGGCAGCGAAGGGCGCCCAGGGGTCGGTTTCACAGGCGCCAGAGGTTGATCCATTGGCCGATCAGCAGCACCAGCAGGCCGGCGCCGGCGATCGTCAGCAGCAGGCCCCGCGGCCGCAGCAGTAGCCCCAGCAAGCCCACCAGTTTGAGGTCGATCACCGGCCCCAGCAGCAGGAAGGCCAGCAGGGCGCCGGGGGTCACCTGGGCGGCGAAGCTCAGGGCCAGGAAGGCGTCGACGCTCGAGCACACCGACACCACCAGCGCCAGCAGCATCAGCGCCAGAATCGAGAGGGTAGGGGCGCCGCCCACCGTCAGCAGCCAGGTGCGGGGCACGAAGGTCTGCACCAGGGCGGCCAGCAGGCAGCCCAGCACCAGCAGCAGGGCCAGATTCAGAAATTCCTGGCCGCCGTGCCGGAACAGCTCCGCCAGCGAGGGGCGGCGCGGCGGTCTGGCGGCTGCCGTCAGTGCCCCGCCACTCAGTCCTCCCCCAGCGAGTCCACCGCGACCCAGCACGCCACCGCGGCGCTCGAGCAGGCTCACTTCGCTCAGGGGCAGGGCCAGCCGCCGCTCCGCCAGCAGATCGCCCTGCAGCAGTTCGGCTTCGGGCACCAGGCGCAGCAGCAGGGCCAGGCCCACGGCCACCAGCACGGCGCCGAGCGGGCGGGCCAGCAGCAGCCAGGGCTGGTTCGGAAAAGCGGCCCAGGTGCTGGCCAGCACGATTGGATTGAGCACCGGCGCCGCAAACAGAAAGCCCAGCGCCGCGCCCAGGGGCGCACCCCCCACCAGCAACTGGCGGGCGACGGGCACGTTGCCGCATTCGCAGGCCGGCAGGGCGAAGCCCAGGGCCGCGCCGCTCAGCGGCCCCAGCACCGGATGGGAAGGCAGCCGTTGCAACCACTGGCCCCCGGGCGCAAACCAGCGGGCCGCAGCTGAGATCAGCACCCCGATCAACAGAAACGGCAATGCCTCGATCAGCAGCCCCTGGAACAGGGCCCAGGCCGTGGCCAGGCGGGCGGGGTTCATGGCCGCAAGCTCAGGGCGCCTCCCAGAGGCCTAGGCCGTCCGCCTGCTGCTCGCCGCTGTCGCCGTAGGCGTCGACAGGTTCGTCGTAGGAGGTTTCGCGGTAGGGGAGTTCGGGCCAGGCGTCGTCGGGATAGCCATCGCCGACTTCGCCTGCGGCGGCGCCGCTGAACCAGGCGGGGATGGCCGTGAAGCAGGCGGCGTTCTTCTCGTTTTCGCGCGCTTCGACACGGAAGCAGCAGCTGCGGCCACCCTCGCGGCCCTGTAGCAGCTCGTTGGCCCAGCCCCAGACCAGTTCAGCGCTGGCCTCCATGCCCACATTGGTCATCACCCGCAGGTCGAGGGCACCCTGCTCATGCAGGCTCTGCCAGCTGGCCAGCAGCGGATCGTCGGCGTTGGCCAGGAAGGTGTGGTCGAACTGCTCAGCCAGACGCTGCTGCAGTGGCTTCAGGCTGGAGAAATCCACCACGAAGCCGTGTTGATCGAGGCTTTTGGCCTGGAACCAGAAGCGGAAACTGCGGCTGTAGCCGTGCACAAAACGGCAATGGCCCGGATGGCGCCACTGGCGATGGGTGCAGGGGAAGCCGTTGAAGGTCTTGCTGCAGGTGTAGGCCGCTGGTGTGGACATGGCGGATGGCACTGGGGCCATCATCCCAGCCTGAAGCCGAGCCTGGTTGCTGCCGGCCTGCATGGGCTTGGGCCTTGGGGCGTCAGCGGCCGTAGACGGAGGCCGGCAGGAGGCCGAATGCCGCCTCGGTAGCGTTCCGCCAGTGGCCGGCAATGCCGTGAGTGACAGCCTGAGCGGCCTCAAGCTGAGTAGCCAAGCTTGGATCGATGGCCTGCGCTGGAATGAGGCCGGGCTGATCCCGGCGGTGGCCCAGGACTGGCTGGATGGGGCGGTGCTGATGGTGGCCTGGATGAATCGCCAGGCCCTTGAGCGCACCCTGGCCAGCGGTGAGGTGCACTACTGGAGCCGCTCCCGCCAGGAGTTGTGGCACAAGGGGGCCACCAGCGGCCATCTCCAGAAGCTGCGCGGCCTGCGCTACGACTGCGATGCCGATGTGTTGCTGCTGACGATCGAGCAGCAGGGGGATGTGGCCTGTCACACCGGGGCCCGTAGCTGCTTTTACGGCGAAGGCGTTGGCGAAGCAGGCGGCGAGGCCAGCTCTGAGGGCGGCGAACCCCGTGGTGGCGAGGTCGCTGAGCCCAGCGCTGGTGGCCCCACCGCCCCGCCGCCGCCGGCGGATGTCTGCACCGAACTGTCTCGCGTGATTGAGGGGCGCCGCGATCAGCCGGAGCCGGGCAGCTACACCAACCGCCTGCTGGAGGGCGGCGATAACCGCATCCTCAAGAAGATCGGCGAGGAGTCAGCCGAGTTCGTGATGGCCTGCAAGGACGACAACGCCGCTGAGATTGCTGGCGAAGCCGCCGACATCCTGTTCCATCTGCAGGTGGCCCTGGCCTATCACGGTGTGCCCTGGCGACGGGTGCAGGAGGTGCTGGCCCAGCGTCGTGGCGCCCCGCGTCGGCCGTGAGCCCTCCATGGGCAGCACCATGGAGGGCTCTGGTGGGGCACCGATGAGCGCTGCGATTCAACGAGCCATTCACCGGCGCCTCGCCGATGACCAACGCCGTCGCTGGCTCTGGGCCTTCGGCGCCGCCATCCCCCTGCTGGGGCTGCCGGTGTTAGCGGCCCATGCGATCAGCCGCCGCACCCTGATGCCGCCGATTTTCGGCCTCACGACCCTGGGGATGCTGGCGTTCATCCCCGCCACCTTTGTGGTGATTCAGCCGGGCATGGTCAAGTCCCTTAGCAACCAGGGAGCCCAGCCTTTGGTGGTGCTGCTCGGTCTCAGCGGCTTTGCCTGCGGCCACAAGCTCGGCCAGGACAAGGCGGCCCGCGATGGGCGTCACTGGCTGGCTCTGGATCGCTGAGGGTCGGCTGCTGGCCTTCAGGTCTGCTCTCTGCTGCTCAAGCGTTTGGTGTGACGGCAGATCGAGGCCAGGCAGATCACAGTGAAACCGCCGGCCAACTGGATGGCCTGGGCGCTGGGTTGGTCGGCGCTTTTGCCCTGGTTGCTGATGCCGGTGAACACCATCGCCGTACCGGCGAGATAGCCCACGATCGCCGTCAGGCTGAAACCCCGGAATGGGGATGGGGGCTCCAGACCCTTGGGCTGGCTGCTCAGGATGCGCTGAATCTCGGCCTCCGTCGGCATCGGTCGGGCTTCCGTTTCGGCTGATGCTGTTGCCACCGGTTCCAGCGAGAGCGAAGGCGGTGGTGGGGGAGGAGGAGGAGGCGTGTCTGATGCCATGGGCTGGGAGCAAGGCAACCGATGATCGCCAGCCGTCGCTGCTCTGACAAGGGTTCTGGCCGCTGCAGCCGTTGCCCAGGCGCCGGCGTGCGTCGATCCCTTCAAGGCTCACTTCTGTGATCCGTTCGTGATCCGTTCAGCGATCCGGTTGGCCATCCGGGTTGGGCACCGGCCGGTAGAAGACCAGGCCGATCACGCCGTCGAGGCTGCTGGCATAGCGGGCCAGATCAAGGCTGCGCCTCACCTCGGGAGCGGTAGCGGCGTGGAGGCCGTTGATCTGGTGGCCCATCACTTCCACCAGGCCCACCTGGCCCCCCTCCAGGCCCGGCCGCTGGGTCACCAGCACATAGATGTCGCCGCTGCGCAGGGCTGGCAGCACCTGGGCCAGGCCCTTCAGAGGCACATACGCCTGCTCCACCGCCAGGCTCTGGTCCAGGGATGGGAGGCACGGCCGCTGGTCGGCCGGCTGCATCGGTGCAGCGGTCCCTCCGGGGCTGGATCGGAAGCTCAGCGGCCGCTGGCGGCTGGCACCAGGCAGAAAGGGGGTGAGATTCACCAGGTAGCCCTGCCGTTCGGCCGCTTGCGCCCAGCGGCTCAGGTTGTGATGGCGCCGGCAGGAGGCCACCTGTCCGTCCTGATAGCGCAGCTGACGCACGTGATCACTGAAGCGGTCCACCGCCTCAGTGCGGGTGGTCACCTGGCGGCTGTTCACCAGGGCCAGCAGTTGCTCCACAAACCGCAGCTGGTCGAACTGCTCGAGATCGAGCCGCAGCCGCTCCGCATGGCGCGGCTCCAGCCGCCAGGCACGGGCGGGTCGGCCCAGGCAGCGGCGGGCCAGGGCCAGCAGGGCCTGGTGCAGCCGTGAGCGGGCCGTGTCATCGATCGCCTGGGCGGCGAGGCGGCGGGTGTTGCCGCTGTACAGGGGCAGGTTGGGATCGATCTCCGCTGCGCTGCCGGCGTTCGTGGGCCTGGTAGGGGCGGGGGCCGGCGGGAGGGTGCTCGCCGCTGGCCGGCTGCGGGAATGGGGCCCCAGCTCCACCGGGCTGGTGCGCCAGCGCCTGGCCTGGAAACCCGCCACAGCGGCCAGCAGCAGCGCAAGCCCCAACACCAGCGCGGTCGGGCCCATCCGGGCGTGCTGGGAGGGCGGCGACATGACCGGCAGATCAACAGATTCAGCTGGCCAGCCAGTCCGCCAGGGTCCCAGGTGCCTGGGCCGGGCTGCTGGTGATTTCAATGATCCGATCGATCGCCGCCGGGGTCTGCAGCGCG
>CALPNT020000053.1 GCA_943325005.2 Bifidobacterium breve
GACGGCCAAGGCCGTGTGGTGAACACCTGGGCCGATGTGCTGAACCGCGCTGGTCTGGGCATGGAAGTGATGCACGAGCGCAATGCTCACAACTTCCCCCTCGATCTGGCTGCCGCCACCGCCACCCCCGTGGCGCTGACCGCTCCTTCGATCGGCTGATCCCAGCTGCGCTGGTTTCACATTCAGGAATCCCCCACCGGCTTTGACCGGATCAAGCCCCTCTCGGAAGAGAGGGGCTTTTTGTTGGGAGGCTGAAGGCTGTTCCCTGATCGTTTCTTAGAATCCATCAGCAGCACAATGGCTGTTTTTGCTCAGGGAATGGTCTGGACATGGGCCTGATCTGCAGGAAATCAGTGACAGCGAGCCCTTGGCAGTGCTCTCGACTATCAGGGGCGATCGCCTGCGCAGATGGGTGACTTCAACTCGGCGTTAGGGTTTCGGCTCAGCAGCTTCGAGGCCGGGTCAATCTGTTTTTCGAGCACGGCCAGTTTCTCGGCGGCGGTGGTGCTGCTGCCCCTGGGTGCCCTGGCGATCCAGCAGACCCGTCGTCGTGCCAGGCCGGAGCTGCTGCCGCTGGCGATCATGCCTGTGTTCTTTGGCCTGCAGCAGGCAATTGAGGGCTGCCTCTGGCTGCAGCTGGAATCCGGCTCTGCCTCTGCTTTCGTCTGGCCCCTGGCGGTGGCCTACCTGTTCTTTGCCTTTGCGCTCTGGCCCAGCTGGATCCCCTGGGTGGCCCTGGTCATCGCCAGGGGGCGTCTCAGCCCCTGGCGCCAGAAGCTCCTGCGCACCTTCTGGCTGATTGGTCTGTTGCTGGGTCTGGGCCTGTGGCTGCCCTTGCTGTTCGAACCGGATCGCCTGATCACCACGGTTCAAGGGCACTCGATCGTCTACAGCGCCCGACTGTTGCTCAGAAACGCTGAGGGAGAGATCGGTCGTGGGGTGTACGCGATGCTGATCGTCGTGCCCTGGTTGCTGATCCCCTCGCAACGGCTGCGGCTGTTTTCCCTGGGGCTGTTGGCGTCGGGCCTGGCGGTGGACTGGTTCGCGCATCATGCCTTCGCCTCCGTGTGGTGTTATTTCAGTGCTCTGCTGTCCGCCTGGATCGTCTGGCTGGTACGCCGAGAGCCCGCCATTCCGCTCGCTTCCCAGTTCTGAGGCCTCGAGCTGATCCGGAACCAGCCCCAGCCCAGCCCAGTTTCTCGTTCAGATTCCCCTCCAGGTCAGCACCTTGATTGCCGGCTTCAGCCGCGGAGGCCCCATACGCCTGCACTCGCTGGGCGGCCAGGTCGAGATTGACGAGTCGCAGTGACCGGTCGGGGTTGGAGGAGACGCGCCAGGCTCACACTCCAGTGGTGGATGCCGGCCATGGTTTCTTTGCGCTGATGGATGCAATCTGCTGCGTCTTGTCGTTGATGGCCAGAGGGAACCCGCTCGATCGGTATCGGTGCAGGCTCATGCTTTGGTCTATGGTGCTTGAGTTCGGAAGAAGCCGACGGGTCGACAGCCCGCCATTCCGGCCCATCGGAGCGATCTCTCTCAAACGAGACGTTCCACAGCACCGTGCCCACCCCAGCGCTTCCGAGGGCGGCCTTCAGTCCAAGCAGCGGCCCCTGTGTGATGTCCCCAACGGGATTGGGGGCCAAGACCGGTGCGCCATCCATATCTCTGAGTGTGTCCATGACCAATCTCTTGCTTCGTTTTTTGCCCACGACCATGACCCAGGGCAGCAATGCCGCTTCAGCTCAATCAACCCACGCTGCAGCCAGTTCCAATCGGTCATCCCTGAACAGAACCATGGCTTCCGCCTACCCCAGTTGCCCTCTGAATGCCAGGCCCAAGCGCCTGGATGGCGCTGGTAATTGTCCCAGCTGGGAGGAATTGTTCGGTCAGCGCTGACCCTGCTTTTGCAGTCGCCGGGCGGAGAGCGCAGCCGATGGTGGTGCTCTCCGCTCGGCGGCTCGGAGTGCTTTGACGCAGCCGGGTTCGATCCAGTCTGAGCGTCCGAAGTCGGTCAAGCAGACTATGCAATCGTCCGACCTCCTCCCTTGCTTTGGGATTTTGTTGTAGGAGCAGCTGGGGTAGCCAGCTGAATCGGTAAGGCCTGGCGCCGATGGGCTGCCGCCAGGTGTTGCCCGGCTGAGGCCCCATGCCGCTGGCCACAGACTCCCTTCAGGGGCACGTTCTGCGTCATGCTGCAGGCCCTGAAAATTATCCATGCGTATTGCCATTACTGGATCCCATTCCCTCGGCAAATCCACCCTTGTCCATCAGTGGGTCGAAACCCATGGCGGCTACCGGCGGGAGGAGGAGCCCTATCGCGCCCTTGGGCTCCATGGACCCTATGAGATTCGTTTCCGCGAAGCCTCCACTCGCTTGCAGAACGGCATCCAGCTCTACTACTGCATCAGCCGGGTACATCGTTATGCCAATTCGGACGAGACCGTGATCTTCGATCGCTCGCCGGTGGACTACATCGCCTATTCCCAGTACACCGCGAATCAGGGCAAAACTGACATCGATCAGTCCTTCATTGAGTCCATGCTTCCGGCCGTTCGCGAATCCCTCGACCATCTCGATATCCTCGCCTTTGTGCCCAAGAGTGAGCGCTGGCCGGTGGCGATGGAGGCTGATGGCATCCGCCCGATCGATCATGCCTATCGCGATGAAGTGGATGCGATCTTCAAGCAGATCTATCGCGATGGGCTCTTTGCTGTGATGCCCAGCCACAAGGCGCCCTTGCTGGTGGAGCTCTGGGGCCCTCCCAACCAGAGGATCGACCAGTTGGAGCTGGCTGTGGCCCAGCGGCAGCAGCTGGCCGGGGTTTGATGCGGCCGCCTGGGGTGGAGTGCCTCAAGGCTGAGAGTCGCTTCACGTTTCGTTACGCGGCTTGCCAGGATGACCTGGTCGCACTCCTTGCCATGACCACTTCTCTCTTTCTGGAGCTGTTTGCCGGTTTCCTGGCCGCCGGCATGGCCCTTTGGTTCGTTGTGCTCAGTCGTGCTGAGCCGCTCCCTGTCGCCACCATTTCTGCAGCCCCAGCCTGGCTGAGCCTGCTGGGTGGCAACGGCCGGATCCATCAGGCTCTCGGCGCCTATGTGTTGCGCGAAGGCTGGCTGGCGAATCTCGGACTGCTGCTGCTGCGCCTGGCCATCGGCGTGATGATGATTCACCATGGGCAGGAGAAACTTGCTGATCCGCAACAGTTTGCTTCCACCTATGTGGCCTCACTGCATCTGCCCTTCCCCCTGTTCTTTGCTTATGCGGCTGGCTTCTCCGAGCTGATCGGCAGCTGGCTGCTGATCCTGGGGCTGCTCTCGCCGCTCGGCGCTCTGGCGATCACCGGCACCATGACGGTGGCGGCCTACCAGCACATCCTCACGGCTGGCCTCAATATCTACGTGCTTGAGCTCGTGGTGCTGTATCTGGGCGGCAGTGTGGCTCTGCTGCTGCTCGGCCCCGGTCGCTTCTCTTTTGATGGTGCCATCGTGGCTGATCTGATCCGTGAGCCCAGCTCCGAGTCTGAGGAGATGATCGATTCCGGTTCTCTGACCCCGGCCTACGTTCGGATCAACAACAACGATCGGCGCTGACGCGAAAATAGCCGCGTTCCGGAGGCCTACCATTTTATTCGGCTTTATTCAGTCTTATTCGGCTTTACTGAGTGGCCTTTAATCTCGTCCTGTGGTCTGCGGTTTCGTGAATTGAAACTTTAGGCCGTTTCTTTGGGCCAGGTGATTCAGTGGAGCTCGTCAGGGGAGTCCCAGATCCAGCCCGAGCTGGGTCACCCCATTGTTGGTCGCTGTTGAACCACCAGGACGCCGCCGACGGCCTCCGCTTCTGGCCGCCAGGCCAGAGCGCCGGGATCCGTGCCGTTGTTGGATCGCATCGGCCAACTCGCCGAAGCCCAGCTCCTGCCGCCTGGCCCAGAGCCGTTGTCGCGCTTCCCTGGCGGCGCTGGCTGGCTCCACGATCGGGTGGGGATAGGTGACGCCAAGCACGCAGCCGATGCGCTCCTGGGTGACCAGCGCCATCGTCCACGGCTGATGCAGGTGCACCAACGGCACCCCATGCAGTTCCGGTAGCCACTGGCGCAGGAAGGCGCCGTTGGGGTCATGGTCCTGTCCCTGCTTGATCGGGTTGTAGATCCGAAGGGTGTTGATGCCCGTGGTGCCCGACTGCATCTGGCACTGGCTCCAGTGGATGCCGGGCTCGTAGTCGAGAAACAGGCGTGCCAACCGCAGCCCGCTCTGGCGCCAGGGCAAGGCCAGATGGTGGCTGGCCACCGACATCAGCATCGCCCGCATGCGGAAGTTGATCCAGCCCGTGGCCATCAGGGCCCGCATGCAGGCATCCACGAACGGCAGTCCGGTGCGCCCTTCCGACCAGGCCGCCAGATGCTCCGGGTTGTTCTGCTGCAGGTCCTGGGTGAGTGGATGCAGCTCCCTGAACTCGAGATCCGGCTGGCTTTCGAGTTTCTGGATGAAGTGGCAGTGCCAGTGCAGCCGCTCTTCGAAGCCCCGCAGAGCCCGCAGCCATTCGCCCCGTTCTGAGCTGGGCAGGGCCTTCAGTGTCTCGCGGCGGCCGCGACTGGTCTGCGCAATTTCACGCAGCGACAGGGTGCCCCAGGCGAGGTGGGCGGAAAGACGAGAGCAACTGGTGTAGGCGGTGGCTGGGCTGGAGAGCTCCCGGTGGTAACGGGCCCCGCGTACGCGGAAAAAACTCTCCAACAGCTCCAATCCCGCCGCCCGCCCGCCCTGCTGGCGCCCCGGGCACGGATCTTCGATCAGAGCGAGGTCAGTGGCTGTGGGAATGGCGCCGGGATCGATGGCGGCCAGTGGGGGCAGGGCCCGTGGGGCTGGGCTGAGCGGTTCGGCCATGCGTGCCTGCCAGCGTCGCGCCCAGCCGTCACGGCTGGGCAAGCGGCGAATCACGCCGAACTGGGGGAGTTCGATCCAGGTAATGCCGTGGCTGCGAGCCCAGCGGGCCACGCGTCGATCGCGGGCGTAGGTCCAGGCGTTGCCGGTTTCTTCGTGGCTCCAGAGCGCGGCGATGCCGAACTGGCAACGGGCGCGCTCCAGCACCTCCTCCACCGGGCCGATTCGCACCACCAGGGGCTGGCCGAGTTGGGCCAGGGCCGCACGGAGCTCCTCCAGGCTTTCAGCGCAGAAGGCCCACTGGCGCGCTGAAACATCAGCTTGTTGCCATTGCAGCGGCTCGATCACCACCAAGGGCAGCACCGGCCCCCGTTGGCTGGCCTGCAGCAGCGGCTGGTGATCGATCACCCGCAGGTCCCGCTTGAACCAGACGATCTGTAGCGGACCCATGAATCACACACGAACCAAAAGGCAGCAGCAGGGCCGTGAGTAACCGCCGATGGCTCCGATGCCTGAGTTTAAGCAGAACGATGCAACGCCAGATGATCGTGGCCGGATTGACAAGAGTTTGAGCAACAGGCCAACAAGCCTGGTGATGCACTGATTGATCAGGTATTGTTGTACTTTGAAGGGATGGATTGGCATGTAAAGGCTGTTGCGCTGCTCTGCTGATGACGTTGTGGTGGCGCTGGATGGACGGTATGAGCTGGTGGTTCGTGGCGATGAACTTCCGTTGTGGCCCAGTTCCATCCTCGTCGGGAGAGGTCCTGGATCGGCATGAGCCTGAGCTGGTCCCGGGTTCCGTTTCATCGATGCAGTGAGCCGGGTGCACGGTGTATCCCCAGGTGTTCAGACCGTTGGCATGCGAACACGTTGGGGTTGCCGCTGCACCTGGAGCCTGGAGGCGGCGGACAGCAGGCACAGGCAAGCTGGAAGCCTTCCACTCGCATCGATCCGGCGATGGCTCTCCCCCTGCTTCGCTACTCCGTCCCGGCTGCCCGTCGATGACGGTTGCCGTGGCGCTGGCGATGCTGCAGCGAGAGGGCCACTGGCTGCTGCAGCTCCGTGACGACATCCCCACCATCGTGGCGCCGGGCTGTTGGGGGTTGTTCGGCGGCCATCTCGATCCGGGTGAAACCCCCGAGCAGGCACTGCGCCGCGAACTGCTGGAAGAGCTGGCCTGGGCAGCGGGAGAGTTGCCCTTCTGGTTCAGCGACGCCAACGAGCAGCGCATCGCCCATTTTTTCCGAGCACCCCTGACCGTGCCTTTGGAGGCGCTGCAACTGCTGGAGGGGCAGGACCTTGTGCTGGCCAGCCTGGAGGCCTTGGGCCGCGGTCAGATCTGGAGCCCGCGGTTGGGGCAGCTACGGCCGCTGGCCCCGTCCCTGCACTGCGCCATCGCCCGGCTCCGCTCCAGCCCGCTGCCGCCGCCAGGTAGGCAGGGTGGTTGATGGCTTGAACCCAGGCCGAACGCGGCTCGGACGACGCGGCCTGTCTGGTTGGCGATCCGCCGGGCTTCAGCAGCAGGTCGCGTGGCGGTGGCGAGCGATTGGCAGCGGCGCTGGCGCGGCGGCGCCGCGGATCCGCACTCGGAAGGTGCTGTGAGCGGCCCCCAGATGGTGGATGAGGGCTTCGCGGGCCTCGTGGTGCAAGTCCTCCAGGGAGGCCGCTTTGATGGTGATCGGGCGGTCTTCAGCGGTTGCTTCGATCTGGCCGGGCCGGTCGCTGAGAACGCGAAACACGATCTCGCGCATGAAGGGTTGGTCGCGGTGGTCCTGCACCATCCTTGTGCCGACGGGCGTCTTTGCTGGGTGCTGCGGAATACGGGGAACCGATCGTCCAGGCACGTTGTTGGCCCGGCAGCGACCCTGGGCCAGGCCATGCTGCAGCCAACAGGTGTCAACCGAACCGGGTTAACGACCCCATCCCAGCAGCGAGCTTTGTAACGTGTTGTGAAAATGAGTTGCCGCTATGCAGCCCCTGTCCCTCAGCCGCGAATTCGCCATTGAGTCCCATGGTCGTGCCATCGATGCCTGTGAGGACATCGAAGAGCTGCGCACAGCGGCCAAGAGCCTGCTGCGTGCCTGGCAGCTGCAGGCCTCCTTCAGCGAAGACTTCGCCGCCCAGTTGCTGGGTCTGCAGGCTCGAACCATCTGAAGCCGGCTTCGGCCGATCCAGGTGTGTCGGCAGCGCCCGAGCTTGTTCCTGTTCGGCCTGAGCATGCAGGCCAGCGCCGCCCCATGGCTCGCCAGCCGAACATCGAGCTGCTCTGTGCTGCTCCCAGCCTCTGCGAGCCCCCGGTACCGCCGGATTATTGGTTGTTGTGAGGCCCGGCGCTGTCCAGTCTGATCGAGCTCAGAGGTTGCGAAACAGGGAATTGCCGCTGCTCAGGGCCCCTGCTCCGGCTCGCTTTGGCCCAGATCCGTGACTGTTTCCACCTGCCTTCTGTCCAACTCGGGCCGCGGTGAAGCCGACGCCACCGTCCTGGTACGGCGTCGATTGACTTGCCTAGCTTTCCTGAGCGGCATCGCCTCCGGCAGCGTCACTTGATCTTCACCCGTTGCGTCGGCATCTCCGCCACCAACGCTCACGCAGACCACGATCCCGCCGCAGCCGTCACGGTTCCCAAGCCCTCAGCCAGCGCAGCCACGGCCAACCACCCCACGACTCCTGACCCCTCGGCCGCTGTCGGCGCGGCCAAGGCTTGCGCGGCGCAAGCTGCCGCGGCAGCGGGCAGCGGCGAAGATCAGGCCTTGCTGCTGCTGGCGGCCCTCTCCACGGCCGAAAAGCTGGCGCTTCTGGACGGTGATATGCCGTTCTGGAGCGGGATGGCTGATATCGCCTTCCAGGACGCCTCCCATCGCCATCCCTGGCCGGCCGGTGCGATCCCGCGGCTCGGGCTCGCCGGATTGCAGTTCGTCGATGGTCCCCGTGGGGTGGTGCTGGAGGGCGGCGCCACCACCTTCCCCGTGCCGATCGCCCGCGGCGCCAGCTGGGATGACGAGTTGGAGGAGCGAATCGGTGAAGCGATCGCTCGCGAGGCCCGCAGTTTCGGCGCCAATTGGGTGGCGGCCGTCTGTATCAACCTGCTGCGGCATCCCGGCTGGGGCCGGGCCCAGGAGACCTACGGCGAAGACCCCGTGCTGCTGGGAACCCTGGGTGCGGCCATGACCCGCGGCCTGCAGCGCCACACGATCGCCTGCATCAAGCATTTCGCCCTCAACTCGATCGACAGCTCCCGCTTCCTGGTGGATGTGCGGGTGAGTGAGCGGGTGCTGCAGGAGCTCTACCTGCCCCACTTCCGCGACTGCATCGAGGCGGGCGCCGGCTCGGTGATGAGTGCCTACAACCAGGTGAACGGCCAATGGTGCGGACAGCACCGGGAGCTGCTCAGCACGATCCTCAAGCAGCGCTGGGGCTTCGGTGGCTTCGTGGTCAGTGATTTCATCTTTGGAATTCGGGACGGCGTCGAGGCCCTCAACGCCGGGCTCGACCTGGAGATGCCCTTCCCGATGATCTTTGCGGGCTGTCTGGAGGAGGCCCTGGCTGATGGCCGCCTGGCGATGGAGCGAGTCGACGATGCGGTGCTGCGACAGTTACGAGCCCAGCTGAGCCTGCCGGCCGGCGCCTATCCCCGCTCGCTGCGGGGCTGCCCGGCTCACCTCGCCCTGGCCCGCGAGGCGGCCACCAAGGCGATCGTGTTGCTCAAGAACGACGGTCCCGTCCTGCCGCTGCGCGGGGTGCGCTCCGTGGCGGTGATCGGCGCTCTGGCCGCTGTGGCCAACCTCGGCGATCGCGGTTCCTCGGACACCCGGCCCGATCCCGGTGTGGTGGTGACTCCGCTGGCGGGCTTGCGCGCCGCCGATCCCGATCTGCAGGTGCACGACAGCGATGGGGCCGATCCTGAGGCCGCCGCCGCCCTGGCGGCGGCCAGCGAGGTGGCTGTGGTGGTGGTGGGGCTCGACTGGCGCCAGGAAGGCGAGCACATCCATCCCGGCGACCTGGCCCCGATCCTCAAGCAGATGCCACCACCGGATCCGCTGCTGCAACGCTTCGGCAGCCGGCGCTTGCGATCACTCTGGTCGCCCGTGGCCGCGGCGATGGCGGCGCTCACCCGTTTCGCTTCCGCACGAACGGGCGGCGACTTCGCCTCCGGCGATCGCATCGCTCTGCGCCTTGATCCCGCCCAGGAAAGCCTGATCCTGGCGGTGGCGGCCGCTAATCCCCGCACCGTGGTGGTGCTGATGGGGGGCGGCGCCATCCTCTGCGAAGCCTGGCGCCAGGCGGTGCCCGCCATCCTGCTGCTCTGGTACCCAGGCCAGCAGGGCGGTGCAGCCCTGGCCGATGTGCTGCTGGGTCGGGTGTCACCCTGTGGCCGCATGCCCTTTGCGGTGCCCAGCAGCGAAGCGCAGCTGCCGACCTTTGAGCCCCGGGCGCCCCGGGTTGTCTACGACCTGTGGCATGGCTACCGGCGCCTCCGCCGTGATGGCCATGGCGCTGCTTTTCCCTTCGGATTCGGCCTCTCCTACAGCAACTTCAGCCACGCCGATCTGCAGGTGCAGCTGGATCCTGGGGCAGACGTGCTGCAGGTGGCGATCACGGTGACCAACATCGGCCCGATGGCCGCTGCTGAGGTGATTCAGGTCTACGGGGAGCCGCCGGGTCGGCTGCTGGAGCGGCCGGAGCGATCGCTGATCGGCTTTCAGCGGCTGACGCTGCAGGCCGGTGAGCAGCAACGGCTCAGTCTCGCCATTCCGCTGCGGCGCCTCGCCTACTTCGATGCGGCCGCCGATGGCTTTCTGCTGGAGCCTGGGCGCCATGGAATCCGGATTGCCCGTCACGCCGAAGACGACGGACTGCTGCTGCCCTTGGATCTGGAAGCGCGGCTGGTGGGCCGCTGACTTCGGAAGCCGGCTGAACGAACAGACCGGGGCATGGAAGGACTGGTGCAACAACGGCGGACATGTGGCGCGCGATTTCAGTCGATGGCTTGTTGAAGCCTGCGCTCGTTCCATGTCGTGTGGACCTGCCGCCAGCATCAGGCCCGATTCCGGCCGGGATCACGGCCGCATCAACTCTTCGCTCAACGGTTGCAGCGCCTGGCGATCCCACAGCAGCTGCGGATGGGTCCAGACCGGCAGCATCCGCTGCACCCCCACCGGCAGCACGGCGCGCCAGCCCGGCAGCACCACCAGATCGATACCGGAATAGAAGCTGCAGCAGGCGACGGTGCTGAGGCTGTCGAGGTTGCCGTTGAGTTCCTGCAGCAGGGGACTGCCGCACTTCAGATCGGCGATGCCGGCCATCGGCTGGCGCGGCCAGGGCATGGCCGTGAGGGTGCCCTGATGCGGACTGCCGACACTGATCAGGCGTCGGGTGCGGCGATGTCCCCCCAGCAACTGGATCCAGGTGCGGGCGATCACGCCACCCATCGAGAAGCCCAGCAGATCAATCGGCTGTTCCGGGCCGAAGGCGGCCAGGATCTGCTGGCCGAGTAGGGCGGCGGATTCGGCGATCGGTGTCATGCCGAAGCGCAGCGGCAAATCCGGCAACAGCAGCGGTCGACGGGGTTCGCGCAGGTGCTTCAGCAGCCGGTTGAACACGCGGGAGTTGTCCAGCATCCCGTGCACCATCACCAGGGGTGGATGGGATTCGCAGGTGGGAGCCAGACGCATGAATCTCATTGAAGGACAAGATGCGGCTGGATGTGGCCAAGTCGGCTGCAGGGATCACCGCCCCCTGGTGCTGTCCAGGCCTCAGCAGCAGCCTTCGGCGTTCTGAATGGGCCCAGGGCCCAGCTCGGTGCGGAAGGGCAGGCTGCTGCCACAGCCGGCAAAGATGCCGAAGTGGCGGCTGAAGTCGCCGATGAAATCGAAGTGCGGCCGGAAGCGGCTCTGGTGGAGCATCCGGTAGGTGTTGCCACACACCGGCAGCACCCGACCGGTTTCGAGGGCGTGGTGTTGATCTAGATCCCAGCGATCGGGATGCTCGGGGATCGTGCCCCGGTAGATCACGGCTTGGCCATGGTCTTCGCAGGCATCTTCGAGCTCGCTGATGTTGAACAGGCGGTAAGTGGCCGCATAAAAGCGGGCTTCACCCACCAGCGGCGCGATCTGGGGTTCGGTGATGCGGATCGGTCGGTCGGCCACCAGGCGCGGATCAGCAAAACCGGCAGCCCTGGCCAGGCGCAGAAAGTCATTCCAATAGAGCGCACCACCCAGGCATTCGCCATAGAGCACCGGATGGCGACTGACGCTTTCGGGCAGACGCCGATCAACGTAGACATCTGAGAAATAGAACTCCCCACCGGGCTTGAGCAATCGCTGCACACCCCGCAGGACCGCCGCCTTGTCAATCGAGAGATTGAGCACGCAGTTGGAGACGATCACATCGAAGCTGCCTGGCTCCAGTGGCAACTGCTCGAGGTTTTCGATGGTTCCCTCCAGAAAGGAGACGTTGTCATGACCAAACTGCTCGGCGTGATACTCCTCGTGCCTGCGAGCAATGACGAGCTGCTCTGTCGTCATATCGACTCCCACCACCGATCCCTGGGCTCCGACCAGCTGGGCCAGCAGGTAGACGTCCCGCCCGGAACCACTACCGAGATCGAGGATCCGGCAATCCTTCAGCAGCGGTGGGCAGATCAGGCCGCAGCCGTAATAGCGGTCGCTCACCTCTGGATGCACCTTCGCCAGCAGCGGCCTCAGCCAGGTGGGCATGGCGTCCGCATCACAGCAGGCCGACGTCTTCAGGTCTGCTGTACCTGTGAGCTGCTGACCGTAATAGTCCTGAACGATTTCCCGGGTGTTCATCGATCGGGGCTCCGGTGGTGACAGCTGGAACGCTTGCTATGGACTGAACCGTATCTCCAGTCGGGCTTGCTCCGCGGCCGTAAACCGAGCGGGATTGTCAGTCTCGACAGGCGCTGAGCGCATGGGGCGTAGTTTGGCGGGCCAGTCGATCACCGCCGACCTATGCATGCCCTGCCGCTGCACCTCGGGCCCGGGAGCGATCTGCGTCACAGCCTCGAGCAGCTGGCCGTGGACGAGCAGGTTTCCGGCTTCGTGCTCGGGGTGGTGGGCAACCTCGCCCAGGCCGCCTTTCAGTGCCCCGGCCAGGCCGAACCCACGGTATTGCGCGGTGATCTGGAGATCATCACGCTCAACGGCACCCTTTCCCCGCAGGGCGTGCATCTGCACCTGAGCCTCTCGGACGGCAGCTGTCAGGTCTGGGGCGGGCATCTGGAGCACGGCACCCTGGTGCTCAAGGGGGCCGATCTGCTCGTCGGCGTGCTGACCAACCAGGCCGGCGAGGAGCCCCCCGAGGTGCCGCTGCAGCCTTTGGTGGAGATCGCTGTGCTGCCGAGCTGTCCCTTTTCGGCCAGGGCTGTGCGCATGTTGCGAACCCTGGGAATCCCCCACCAGGTGCTGGAGGTGAGCAGCGACGAGCAGAGGCGCGAGCTCGAGCAGCGCAGCGGTCAGTGGAGCCTGCCCCAGGTGTTCATCGATGGTCAGTCCATCGGCGGCTATGGCTCCCTGGCCGATCTCCAGGCTCGCGGGCAGCTGGAGCACTTGCGCCGCTGATGACCACCCTGCAGTTGCTGACGCAATCTGACTGTGGACTGGTGATCGGCCGCTATCCCCGCTTTCGCTACAACGCCAGTGGTGGCGGCGGCAGGGCCACGCTGGGGTCCCACGATCGGGCCGGCTGGCAGACCCTGCGCTTCGACGCTGCCGCCCTCACTATTCCCGCGCTCAACTGGCGCAGCACGCGCGTTCTCGGTGTGCCGCTGCCGCCCGGCCTCAGCATTGCCGTGCATCCTGAGCGGCTGGAGGGGCGCTGGCAGTTGGCCACCGGTGCGCTTGAGCTTCAGTTCGAGGCCCGATTCCGTTTCGCCCTTGCCGATCTGTATCAGGCTCCCGATCTGCTCGTTCGCACCCAGCTCACCACCAAGGCGGTGCGGGGCCAGCGCCATGGCGCCCAGGGTCAGCCGCTGGACGGCAACGGCCAGGCGCTGCTGGTGGGGATCGCCACGGTCCAGCCCACCGGCGTGGCCTGGTTTGATCGTTTCCTGGGCCTGCCCGATGAGGCTCTGGCCCAGCTGCGCTGCTGTTTCCAGCCGGCCTCAGCCCTGCCGACCTGAGCCCTGAACGCGCTCAGACGCCTCGCTGGCTTGCTCCACCGGGGCCTCAGGGAAGGTTGCACGCGTCGATTGACACGGATGAGCCTGATCTGAGTGCCAAGAAGCCTGGTGCCGTAAGGCCTTGCGGCCGAGAATTCGGAGTCTGCTCAAACGCCCCCTGTGTGATTCGAACACACGACCGGCTGCTTAGAAGGCAGCTGCTCTATCCAGCTGAGCTAAGGGAGCTGGGGTGATGCCTCCGGCCTGGGGCGCGGAAGCTGGTGTCGATGCGCTCTGCACCAGTCCACCAATGATGCCTGTTCGCGGGAGAGGTTGAGGCCCGGCGCCTGCTGCTGGATGGCCCCGGGATGCAGCCCGTACAGTGATCGACCGTGCAGCGATCGCCCCATGGCGGCCACCCGGCTCAGCGACAGCCAGAAAACCGAGCTGGTGAGCGGCTTCCGCGCAGGCGAAAGCACCCAGGTGCTGGCCGATCGCTTCGGCTGCAGTGCCAACACCGTGATTCGGGTGGCCAGGACGCTGCTGGGTGACGTGGCCTATGAGCGACTCAAGCGCCAGCGGGCCCGTGGTGGGCCCGAGATGGCACAGGCCGAGCTCCTGGTGCTGCCGGTGGCCATGGCCGACCCAGGCCCAGCGGCTGGGGTTGGGGAAGTCGCTGCTGATCTTGTTGCTGCAGGTCTAGGCACCGTGAGCCTCGATGGTGCTGATCACCACGACGATGCTGCCCAGGTCGATCATGGGGCTGCGTTGAACCTTGCGGTCGCTCAGTCCAACGTGTTCCGTGAGGAAACCGTTCACTTCAATGTTGATGACACTGTTGAAATTGCTGATGCGGTAGTTGACGAGTTTGCTGATGGCAAATTTGTTGTTGCTGATCTGGTTGCTGACGGCCTGGCTGACGACGATGGCGTTGTTGGCTCGGCCATCCTTGCTGGCCTCGTTGAGATTGCCGTTGATGTTTCCGGTGAATCAGTCGTTAAGGCTGAGGCGGAGAATGGCGACGAGGTGGAGATGATTGATGAGGCCGAGATCGACGATGAGTCCGACCTTGATGATGATTCTGAATATGGCGAAGATGAGGATGAAGACCTAGTCGATGATGAAGACGATGCAGTCGCTGATGACGAGCTCGATTCCAGTTTGAGCGATGATGATTCGGTCAGCTTCTTGCCGATTGCGGTGGTGGGCCTTGGGATTGAGGATCACGGCGCTCCAGCGACGTTGAGGCCCTTGGCCAGTGCCCAGCTACCAGCCAGTGTGTACATGCTGGTGGATAAGACCGTGGAACTGCAGGCCCGGCCGCTCAGCGATATCACCGAACTCGGGCAGTTGCCGCCTGATGAGCACGATCGCCAGGCCCTGGTGGTGTTCACCAATCCTCGCCAGGCCAAGCGGCTCTGCGGCCGTACCCAGCGGGTGATCAAGCTGCCGGATACGCGCGTGATTGAGCGCACCGCCCCCTATCTGCTTGCCCAGGGGATCAGCCGGGTGGTGATTGAAGGGGCCCTGTATTCGCTGCCGGGGAGCTGATCCTGGTCGCGGGGTCACCTTGCTGGTTGTGAGACTGGCCTTCAGCTCTCGTCATCCGGGTTGCGTCGACCCGCCAGCAACGCCACCGCGCTGCCGCCGCTGGCCACCCCGAGGGCCAGGGCGAACCCCACGAGGAAGCCGCTGGGCAGGGGCGCACTGCGGCCAATGGCGAGGTTGAGGCTGGGCCGGTCCTCGAGGTTCTGGGCTCCCAGCCCCAGGGCCACCAGCAGCAGCGCACCGCCCATCAGGCTGCCTACGAAAAGGCGCAGGCGCAGCAGCATGGCGTGGTTCCTGAGGTCTGCTCAGTCTGCCGCAACTGGCCGCCCAGGGGATTTCCAGCGGATGGGCCTGGCGCGTTTGATCGGTGTCGGGTCACGACCCGCCCTCACCGGATCGAGATCGTGCCCGGTGCAGGCAGGCCTCGTTCCGTCAGTCCTGCCGGTGCAACAGGGCGTAGAGATCGCGCTTGGCGTGGCCGCTGCTCTGGGCCAGTTGGCGGGCGGCATCCAGCTTGCTGAGGCCGCTGGCCACCAGCGCGGCCAGCTGCTTTTTCAGGCTGGGCTCATCCCAGGCAGGCGGGGCGGCGGCGGGGGCCCCGCCTAGCACCACCGTGCATTCTCCCAGGGGTGGTGTGTGGCGGAAGTGCTCCAGGGCCGCCGCCACCGTGGGCCCCACCTGTTGCTCGTGGCGTTTGGTCAGTTCGCGGGCCACCTGCAGCGGTCGATCCCCCAGCACCTCCAGGAGATCCTCCAGCAGCGCCAGCAGCCGGTGGGGGGATTCATAGAGCACGATCGTGCGCGCTTCGGCGGCCAGAGCCAGGAGCTGCTGGCGCCGCGCTGCGCGCTTCGGCGCCAGGAAGCCTTCAAAGCAGAAGCGGCCGGTGGGCAGGCCACTGCTCACCAAGGCGGTGGTCAGTGCCGAGGGCCCCGGGATGCAGACCACCGGGAGACCCGCCAGGCGGGCTGCTGCCACCAGTTCTTCGCCGGGATCGGAGATGCCCGGCAGCCCCGCATCGCTGATCAGTGCCACCGCCTCGCCGGCCAGCAGGAGCTCCAGCAGCTGCGGGATGCGGCCGTGTTGGTTGTGGGCATGGAAACTGATCAGCCGGCGGGAGCCGATTCCCAGCCGCTGCAGCAGCAGGCCGCTGTGGCGGGTGTCCTCACAGGCGATGCGCTCGACGCCAGCCAGCACCCGCAGGGCTCGCGGCGAGAGGTCGTCGATGTTGCCGATGGGGGTGCCCACCAGATACAGCACACCGGCGGCTGGCTCCCCTGAGCGGAGGCCCGTGTTGGCGCTGGTGGGATGAACCGGCGACTCCTGCACAATGCTGTCGATACGGACTGTCTTGCTGTGTCCATGATGCCGGCTTTTCCTGCCCTTCCTGCCGGCGTCCCGGTATCGGGTCTGCTGAAGGAACTGCGGCGGCTCAGCTGGGGTGCCGCCGACATCCTGCGGGCCTATGCCCGCGGTGAGACTCCCCCCTATGGATTCCCACCGGTCTTGAGCGTGGAGGATGGGGGCAGCGGGCCGGTGTCAGCCGCTGATCTGGCGGTGAACCAGTGGTTGCTGGAGGGGCTGGGTCAGGCTTTCCCGGCGGCTGATTGGAGCCTGCTGAGCGAGGAGACCGCCCAGGACCAGCTGGTGCCGGGGCAGCCGCTGGCTGCCGAGTGGCTCTGGATCCTCGATCCCCTCGATGGCACCAAGGACTTCCTGCAGGGCACCGGCGAATACGCGGTGCACCTGGCCCTGGTGCGCCACGGCCGGCCGGTGCTCGGGGTGGTGCTGCTGCCTGAGCTGGAGGAGTTGTGGTTCGGCCTCGTGGGCGGCGGCGGCGGGGCCGGTGAGGCCTGGCGGGAGAACCGCGAAGGTGAACGCTTTGCGCCGGCCCTCAGTCAGCGCCAAGCTCTGGCTGAGCTGGTGCTGGTGGCCAGCCGCAACCATCGCGACGATCGCCTGGAGCAGCTGCTGGCAGCCCTGCCCCTGGCCGATCGCCGCTCGATGGGCAGCGTGGGTGGCAAGGTGGCCACGATCCTGCGGGGCGAAAGTGATCTTTATGTCTCGCTTTCGGGTCGCACAGCCCCGAAGGACTGGGATCTGGCGGCCCCTGAGGCGGTGCTGCTGGCCGCCGGTGGGGCCCTCAGTCATGCCGACGGTCGGCCGCTCAGCTACAACGACGGCGACAGCCGCCAGGCTGGCTGTCTGATCGCCAGCCATGGGCCGGCTCACAACGAGCTGTGTGAGCGGGCCAGCCAGGCGATGGCGGCGATTGATCCAGATTTTGCCGTGTGACGACGCAGACCACGCCTGCTTCGGCCCCGGCTTGAGCCTGGGGCCTGATGGTGGTGGTGCTATTGAACGGCAACGGCAATATCGCTGCCGTTTGCGGGGATATGGATGGGATTCATCGGTGGCAATCAGTCCGTCGCCGTGGATATCTGTCCCGGCCCCTGATTGTTCGTGTTCGTTGTTGTTGAGCTGATGGTTCGACGTTTGACGTAGGGGATCACCGCATTCCCTACTCGCCGACTGGGGGATCTGCGGAAGGCTCATCAGTGCGCCAC
>CALPNT020000054.1 GCA_943325005.2 Bifidobacterium breve
CGACGACGACCGTCAGCACCGGCGCCTGGTGCGGTATTTCGCTGGGCTCGGCTTCGAGCCGTTGCGCCCGTTGGGGTCAGGCCCCGCCGATCTGCCCCTGCGGCTGATCTGGGGTGGGGCGGGGCTGTTGATGCGTGGTGACTGCAGGGAGGGCTTGCGGCGCTGCGGGCGGCGGTTGGGGCGGGCCGATCAGGGCAAGGCGGCGTGGTAGCTGCTGCGCACCAGCGGACCGCTGCGCACGTCGGCGAAGCCCATGGCGCGGGCAATGGCGCCCAGCTGTTCAAACTCCGCCGGCTGCCAGTAGCGCGCCACCGGTAGATGGGCCAGGGAGGGTCGCAGGTACTGGCCCAGGGTGAGGCGCTGGCAATCGACGCCGCGCAGATCCTCCAGGGCGGCGATCACCTCGTCGAAGCTTTCGCCCAGCCCCAGCATCAGGCCGGATTTGGTGGGAATCGCCGGGGCCAGCTGCCGGGCGGCCGCCAGCAACCCCAGGGAGCGCCGGTAGGTGGCGCCGCGCCGCACCTCGCCCTGCAAGCGCTCCACCGTTTCGAGATTGTGGTTGAAGCAGACCGGCGCCGCGGCGAGCACGGCGGCCAGCCGCTGGCGCTGGGCCTGGCGACCCTCGCTTGCTTCGCGGTGGCCGCCCCAGAAATCCGGGGTGAGCACTTCGATCGCCACCATGGGGCAGCGCCGGCGGATCGCCGCCATCGCCGAGCTGAACAGGCTGGCGCCGTGGTCGGCCAGGTCGTCGCGGGCGACGGCGGTGAGCACCACGTAGCGCAGTCCCAGATCGGCGACGGCTGCCGCCACCCGCTCCGCTTCGTCCGGGTCCACAGGCGTGGGGGCCTGACCTTTCTCCACCTGACAGAAGGCGCAGCTGCGTGTGCAGATCGGTCCGCCCAGCAGGAAGGTGGCGGTGCCGGCGGCATAGCACTCGGCCCGGTTCGGGCAGCGGCCCTCCTCGCAGATCGTGTGCAGCCGCTGCTGGCGAACGATGCCCTGGACTGTTTCCAGCTGGGAGGCATCGCCGACGGGACGGCGCAACCAAGCCGGCAGGCGCTCGCTGGGCCGGACACTGCTGTAGCGACTGCTGGACTGGCTCATTCCACCGGGCGGCGTCCTTCGAAGGCTCGCGCCAGGGTCACCTCATCGGCGTACTCCAGCTCAGCGCCCACCGGCAGGCCGTAGGCGATGCGGCTGACCACGGTGAACGGTCTGAGCAGCCGCGCCAGATAAAGGCTGGTGGTGTCCCCCTCCACGCTCGGCGTCAGGGCGAGAATCACCTCGCTGATCGCCTCGCGATCCACCCGGGCCACCAGGGGCTGGATCTGCAGCAGCTCCGGTCCGACGCCATCCATCGGGGAGATCAGGCCACCGAGCACGTGATACCCACCGTGGAACTCACGCGAGCGCTCCATCGCCAGCAGGTCGCGGGAATCGGCCACGACGCAGATCTGGCCATTGCGGCGCTCCTCGTTACGGCAGATTTCGCAGAGGGGTTCAGCCGAGAGGTGAAAGCAGCGCTGGCACTGACCCACTTGGCTGCGGGCTGCCAGCATGGCCTCGGCGAAGGCGCGGATCTGCTCTTCGGGCTGGCGCAGCAGATGCAGGGCCAGCCGCTGGGCGGTGCGCGGTCCGATGCCCGGCAGTCGCTCGAACTGGTCGATCAGCCGGGCCAGGGGTCGGGTGAAACCGCTCAGGACCGCAGTGCAGGTGCATCGAATCTAGGGACGCGGGCGGCGGCCAGTGCCCAGTGGCGGTGGGCCGGAGCGGGGCGGTGGCCGCCGCAGGGTGAGAATGCCACCCAGTTGCTGTAGTGCCATGGGCCTCGATGCCCGCCCTTTGATCCGGTTCTGCTCGAAGGCGCCGAGCTCCTGGCTGCCCCTGCTGCTGTCGGCTGTGCTCGGCCTTGCGCTGGTGGGCTGCAGTGCCGCCGCCGCCGGCCTCAACTCCTTTGCCAGCCCCGATGGGCGCTACGCCTTCCTCTATCCCACCGGCTGGACGCGGGTGCAGGTGAGCGGCGGTCCCCAAGTGGTGTTCCACGACCTGATCAACAGCGATGAAACGCTCAGCTTGGTGATCTCGGATGTCACCCCCGATCGTGATCTCGAGCAGCTCGGCAGTGCCGTCGCTGTGGGCGAAAAGCTGCGCCGCACCGTGATTGCTCCCGCCGGCAGCGGCCGGGAGGCCGATCTGGTCGAGGCGCGCCAGCGTGAGACGGGCGGCCATACCTTTTACGACCTGGAATACGCCGTACATCTGAGCGATCGCGATCGCCATGAGCTGGCCACCGTCGTTGCCGACCGCGGACGGCTCTACACCTTCGCCGCCAGCACCAATGAATTGCGCTGGCCGCGCGTCAAGGAGTTGTTTGAGCGGGTGATTGGCTCCTTCACCTTGCAGATCTGATGGCGGCGGCCGCTGGCGATGTTCTCGTCATCGGCGCTGGCTTGGCGGGGTCTCTGGCGGCCCTTGCCCTGCGCCAGCAGGGACTGGCGGTCACCGTGGTGGCGCCAGCCCAGCGGGCGATCGCCTCCTTCTGCGGCTACGGCGGGGTGAGCAGCTGGCCGGCTTTGCCCGGCAGCCTTGGCGAAGCCATGGTGCGGGCGCCGGGGTGTTGGCAGGCGCTGGAGCAGCGCCACGGTCCCCTGGGTTGGCAGAGCTGCCGGCTGAGCCTGCACTGGCGTGAGGCCGAGGCTGAAGCCGCCCTGCCCCTGGCCGAGCGGCTGCGGGCGCAGGTGCCGGACAGCCAGCTGCTGCAGGGGCGGCTGAGTCTGCCCTTCGGACGTCTTGATGCGGAGGTGCTGGCCCAGGCGCTGCCGCGGGTGCTGGAGCAGGCCGGTGTGCGTCGGGTTGATGGCCAGGTGGAGCGGCTGGAGGCCCTGCCTGCCGCGGGCTGGCGTCTGTGGCTGACGGCGGGCGATCAACTTGAAGCCGCCCAGGTGCTGCTGGCAGCCGGGCCCGCCAGCAGCAGGCTCTGGCCAGCCTCCACCGGTGCTCCGCGCCTGGGCATGAGCTGGTCGGGGGCCCTGGAGCTGGAGGCTGCTGCCTGCTGGAGCGACGCCTTGCCGGCCGGTGCTGCCGACGGGATCGTGATTCCGCTGCTGGGCCAGCGCCAGGGCCTGGAGACCCGCTGTCAGGCGCTGCAGCAGCAGGAGTGGATCGTTGATGCCGGTGTGGCACCGCGGCGTGGTGGCTGGTGGCTCGGTCAGATCAGTGTGGTGGCGCCAGCAGGGGCGGTCCAGGCGGCGCCGGATGCGACCTGGATGGAGGCGGAGCTGCGCCGGGGCCTGCACGCCACCTGGCCCGAGCTGGCGGCGCTGCCAGGCCGGTTGGTGCAGGTGCCGGTGGCTTTCCCAGGCGCCGATGGTCCCCTGTTCGGGCCCGTCGCCGGCGCCCCGGGGCTGTGGGGCTTGGCTGGCTTTTCAGCCGCCTTCTCCCTGCTGCCGGTGCTGGCGCCTGATCTGGCCAGCGCCATGGCTGGGCCCTCCTGAGCTGACAGCGAGCCCGAAAGGTTCCATGCTGGCCGCCATGGAGTCAGCAAGCCCATCGTCACCGGCCCCCAGACGCTGGCTGAACCAGGCCGGGGGCCAGTGGCGGCAGCTGGGGCCGCGGCGGCAGCTGGGTCTGGTGCTGGTGGCGATGACGACCACGGTGGGCGCCTGGGGCCTGTTCTGGCTGGTGCCCACCGAGGTGGTGGGCAAGGGGGTGCTGCTGCTGCCGGATAACGCTGGGCTGCTCGATGCCCGCGCCGCGGGACAGGTGCGACGCCTCAGCATGGCTGTGGGCGATCGGGTGCGACGGGGCCAGGTGCTGGTGGAGCTCTACCTGCCGGTGCTGGAGAAGGAACTGGAGCAGCAGCGCGCCAACCTGCGCGAACTGGAGCGCCAGAACGATGCCCTCGATCGCCGCGATCGCCTGCGGCTGCAGACCGAGCAGCAGGCGGTGGAGACGGCTCTGGTCAAGCTGCGCGGCGATGCCGAGCGCTATGGCGCCCTGCGCAGCACCTATGCCGAGAAGCAGAAGAATCTCGCCTGGCTGGCCCAGCGCGAAGTGGTGGCCCCCCTCTCCACCGAAGTGGTGAGTGTCGAACAGGGGCTGACCACCACCGGCGTGAACCTCAATCAGGTGCGTATCGAGGAGCGCAAGGTGCTCACTGCCTACCAGCAGGTGAAGTTGACGATTGAAACCGAGGCCTTGCAGCGTCGCTATCAGATCGATGATCTGCGCCGCCAGGTGCGTGTCACCGAAGCCCGCCTCGCCTTCGACGGCAAGCTGCATGCCGACCGGGAGGGCCAGGTGCTCGATCTGCAGGTGATCCCAGGGCAGACGGTGGCGGTGGGGCAGCGGCTCGGCACGATCGGGCGGCTGCCGACAGGCCTGCCGCTGCGGGCGGTGTCCTATTTCGCGCCGGCTGATGCCCGGCGCCTCAGGCCGGGGATGCCGGTGGAGGTGGTGCCCCAGTGGGATCAGCGCGGCCGCTTTGGTGGCATCGTCGGCAAGGTGAGCCAAGTCAATGTGTTGCCGGCCACCGAGGAGGACATCTCCACCACGATCGGCAACCCCCAGTTGGCCAAGGCCCTCACGGAGAGTGGTCCGGTGATGCGGGTGCAGATCGCACTGGAACGGGATCGACGCAGCCGCGACGGTTTTCGCTGGACCCTCTCCGGCGGCAGTGATGTGTTCCCGGTGCGCGAAGGTCTGACCGTGGAGAGCCATGCCTATGTGGAATGGCGTACGCCGCTTTCCTACGTGTTGCCGGGTCTGCGCTCGATCACCGGCGGCTATCGCAGCCGCGCCATCGACCGCCATTGGCAGCGGGGACTGGAGCAGCCGGGGTCGGCCGGATGGTGAAACCGCCAAGCTCCCGGCAACTATTCCGTCAGGAGCTGCCCTGGCTGGTAGCCGAGGTGGTGCTGTTGGTGGTGATCGCCAATGCCAACGCCCCCGAACTCTGGTTCTGGTTCGTGGTGCTGGTGGTGATCCTGGCCTACCGGATCGAGCGCTTCCTGGCCACCGGCGACCACGACGCTTCCTAGGGCGTAGCGGCCCAGACCGTCTCAAAGGCGATGGCTGTGCTCAACAGTTGCTGGCAGGCCACCGCCCGCCGCCCGCCGGAGCGGCCCATCACCAACGCATTGGCCTCGGCATCGCTGAACATCCCGGCTTCGGCAGCCTCCAGCTCCCGCAGCGCAGCGGACAGGCTGTCGTCCGCTGGCCGTCGTTGCCGCAGCCAGGCGCTTTCCGTCCCATGCCCATTCCAGAGATCCAGCCGGTCGGCCAAGGCCCGCAGGCTCGCCACCTCGGCGGCCAGTAGGCGCGTCAGGCTCGGCCCCGTCATCGGCACCATCGGCAGCCGCAGCAGGGTGCGAAAGCTGGCGATCAGGCTGCTGAGCAGCTGTTCCTGCAGATCCCAGAGGCGCCCCAGGCGCTCGCCGAGCCGGTCGCTGCCCAGCTCCACCTCGGCCTCGGGTCGCTGGCTCTGCAGCTGCAGCAGCATCGCCAGCAGGGTATTGCGCCGGGCCAGGCGCTCACCTGCCTCTGCTTCAACGCCGCTCTCCAGTTGCCCAGCCCGCTCCCGCAGGGCCTCGGCGAAGCCGGTGTACAGGCGGCGGCAGAGCTGCTGGCGTTGATCGAGGGCGCGACTGGGCCAGAATTGCGCCACCGCCAGCCAGGACAGCAACACCCCGATCAGGGTCACCAGCAGGCGCAGGGGAATCCAGGCGCTGAGCTCGCCGGCGTGGACGGTCCAGCCGACGGCCACCACCAGCCCCGCCACCTTGTAGCCGGAATGCAGTCCCAGGGAGCCACCGAACAGGCGGGTGCAGGCCAGAGCCAGGGCCACCCCGATCGGCAGCGGCAGGACAGGGCTCAGGGTGGGATGGAGGATCGCCAGGATCACGCCCCCCAGCAGCGTGCCCTGCATCCGCTGGATGCCCATGGTGCGGCTGGCCCCCACCGTGCCGCCCAGAGCCGCCGCCACCGCCAGGGGCCCATAGACGGGGTCAGGTAACCCCAGCGTGATGACCAGTCCTGCCGAAAGGGCAGCGGTCAGCGCCAGGCGCAGGTCGGAGCGGGTCAGCAGCGGCGGGGCCGTGGCGCTCATCCCTTGCCACCCCTTCGCGTTGCTGCTGGCGATGGCGGCTCATCGTGGCGGCTCGCCAAGGCGAGGCTGTGCAGACTTCTCACCAGCCGTTGGAGCTCGTCGTCCACGGCCAGCAATAGCAGGGGTGCCAGGCCCAGGTCAGTGGCCAGTCGCACCAGGTTCTGGCGCTTCGCCAGGGGGGACACCACGGGCTGGGGCCTTGAGGCGAGCATCTGCGGCAGCGCCTCGAGCCAGGGGGTCTCGGCCCCGGCCAGGGCCCCCTGGGGCAGCATCCGGACCAGGCGCTGCAGCTGCAGGCTGTGGTGGTTGATCCGTTCCCAGAGCACTCCCCGCTGGCGCCAGTGCTGCCGCTGACCCGGGCCCCGGGGGCTGCTGCGCAGTTCGTCATTGACGAGGCTGCTCAGCTGCTGGGCCAGTCGGCTGCCGGTGATGGCGACGGGTGCGGCAACGGGCTCGGCCTGGCTGGTCTTCAGCCACTGGCGAATCGCCACCAGTCGCTCCCGGGTGGTGGCCCGCAGCTGGCCGTCGAGGCTGCGGATCTCCGCCAGCCGGTTCACGGGCCAGAAGAAAAAACTCACCACCAGCACGGCCCCAACGCCGATCAGGGTGTCGAGGATGCGGCCGCCCACATACAACCAGTCCAGCTGGGAGTAGTGATCGACCAGGAACAACATCGAACAGAGCAGCATCCCCAGCGCCCGACTCGATTGCCAGCCCAGCAACCGCAACAGGGGCACCACCAGCAGCAGGCTCACCGTGAGGCCGATCCAGCCACTCAGAATCATGTGCACCAGGCCGGCGACCACCCCGCCGCCCACCGTGCCGAGAATCCGCGTCCGGCAGGCGGCCAGCACCCGGGTGTCGGTCTCGTCCATGCACATCACCACCGCCAGCAGCGGATACCAGACGAACTGAACGCCGCTGATCCCCACCGCCAGCGCTCCGGCCAGGGCCGCCGCCAGGCCGTATTTCACTGTGGCGCGCAGGGCGAAGGCCGAGATCACGGCGACTGGAAGCTCCGTCTTGGCATCACGGGGCCGGGCTGGGAGCCTGCGGCAGCTCCAGGGTCACCGGCACCGCCGCGGCGGGATCCCGGGGCACCGGCAGCAGCTCCCGCAGCAACTGGGCGTAGGTGATGTTCACCTCGATCGTGGCGTTCAGCCGCCGCACCAGGCTCCCCACCAGCCGGTCCTGGGTGAGGGAGAGCGTGACCTCATCGGAGAGGCCGCTCTGATAGCGGAGCTTGGCGTCGCGGAAGCCCTCGAGGCTGGCCGCCACGCCACGCCGGGCCGAAGCCAGCTTGGCCAGGCTGGCTTCATGATTGAAGAAGGCCTGCTCCAGCCGCAGACGGATGTCATTGCGCCGGGCGGCGTAGCGCTGGGCCTGGGCCGCCTCCTGACTGGCGAGGGCCCGCACCTCGGCAGCGGTGCTGCCAGCGTCGAACAGCAACCAACGGAAGGTGAGCGCCACCGACCAGTCGTAGCCGCTGGTGTAGAGGCTGGGAATCACGGTGGTGCCGCAGCAGTCGCCCGTGATCGACCACTGGTTGGTCTGATCGGCCAGACCACCGGCGCGGGCGAGCAAGCTGAGCTGGGGCAGCAACTGGGCCGCCACCTGATCCTTCTGGCGGGCCAGGGCTTCCCGGGTGGCCAGCACCGCCTCCAATTCGGGATTGCCCTGGTAAGCGGCCAACAGGCTGGTTTCCAGATCCAGGGGCCAGCTGGGCTGTAGCCGGATCGGGTCACTGGCGCTGGGGGTGAGGCCGGGCGGCAGGTTGAGCAGCTGCGCCAGGCGCCGTCGGGCCACAGCCCGATCGGCCAGGGCCTGGGTGAGCAGTTCCTGAGCCTCGGCCTCAATGGCTTCACGGCGCAACAGATCCAGCCGCGGCACCAGACCCGCTTGTTTGAGCGCCAGCACATCCGAAAGGATCACCAGATCGTTGCGCACGTCGGCCTCGCGGATGCGCACCAGCTGGTCATTGCGCTGCAGGTTGTAGTAGGCCTCGCTGATCGTCAGCTGCAGCAGCCGCAGGTCGTTGGCATAGCTGCTGCGGGCCTGTTGCAGCCGGGCCCGGGCCGCCTGCACTGCCGGTGTGCGAGCGAAATCCACCAGGGCGTAGCCCAGTTCCAGGCCGGCGGCGCTACTGCGCACACCCTGGTTGAGATAGGCCTGGGCACCGGTGGGCACGTAGAAGGCCCCACCGGGGGCGAAGGCGCCGCCCAAGCCCAGCACGGGGTTCCCTTTGGCCGTCGAGAAGCTGGTGCTTGCCTGGTCGTAGCCGAGACCCGCCACTGCCAGCAGTCGCGGCCAGTAGAGGCCCAGGGCGGCCTGCAGCTCCGCCAGGAAGCGGGCCACTTCCAGGCGCTGGGCCAGAAGCTCAGGGCTCTGGGCATAGGCCAGGGAGAGCGCCTGGGGCAGGCTCAGCCCCTGGACGGTGCCGCCCTTCAGCGTGCTGGCGCTCGGCAGGGCCAGCGCCGGGCTGGCCGCCGTGGAGCGAGGTTCGTCGCCGGCGGGGCGGTTGGCCCGCAGCAGGTTGGGGGCCAGGGGGGGCGTCTCGGATTGGTTCCGGGGCCGTGGGCTGGCCGAGCTCGGCAGCATCTGATCCAGCAGTTGCAACTCCTGATCCAGGCGAGCCCAGGAGCGCTCCAGCTGGCCGATACCGGCACCAGGGACGGGCCTGGCCAGGGCGTCAGCCGGGAGGGCCTGGCCGCGGCTGGGCGGCGCCAGGGTTGCCAGCAGACTGGCGCCCATCAGCAACCAGGGGAGGGTGGAACGATCCAGCCGCCGGCCCACCAACCCCAGCACGCTGGCTGGCCAACCAGACCATTTCAACCCGCAACAAGGGGGCCAGGTTGGCTGCGGCATCGCTGGCAGGTCGCCGGCCTCTACCAGGGTGCTGCCCCTGCCCGGCTGCTCGGACTGGCGGAGGGGTGCCGCTGCTGGCTCGGTGTCGATCACCGCCTGCCTGCCACCTGCCGGCGCTGTAGCTCTGCCTCGCGCCAGAGGGGGCTGCGGCTCGAGGGAGCTCGCCTGCCCCATGGCCCACGGTTGCTGGCTGCCCCCACCGTTGCTCTGCTGGCTCACCCCGCCTGGCGCCATCGGTTCGGCAGGGCCAGCATCGGTGTTCGGCGCTGACATCCATCCAGGCCCCAACCCAGCTTGTCAACTGGTTGCAGGTTGGCGCTGCCTGGCCGGCAGGCGGATGATGGCCTCCTTTCTGCCTCTGGCTCCATGCAGCTCACCCCCGATCTCGAGGCGCTGTTGCGCATGGGGCTGGCGGTGCTCTGCGGTCTGGCTGTGGGTGTCAACCGCGCCCATCACGGCAGTACCCCCCACCCCAACCGCTTGCGCGTGCATGTGTTGGTGGGCCTCAGTGCCTGTCTGATGGTGCTGGCGGCTGGTCCGGATCCAGAGGCCCGCAGCCGGGTGATTCAGGGGGTGGCCACCGGGGTTGGTTTTCTCGGCGCTGGCGAAATCCTGGTTCCCTCCAGGCCTCGCAAGCATTCCCAGCCGGAGGTGCTTGGGCTGAGCAGCGCCGCCTCGATCTGGTTCACCGCCTCCCTCGGGGTCACGGTGGCGGCGGCCAGCCCGCTGTTCGCCATGGTGGCGCTGGCTCTGGCCCTGGTGACCCTCTCCGACCGACGCGATGGCGGTGATGGGCCCCAGGGTTGGGCGGGCCCCGATCCGAATGGCGAAGCCGAGGCCGGTGCTGGCAAGCCCCGGCGTCCAGGCTTCCGGTTCAGCCTGCCCCTGAGCCGGCGGCTGCGGCGATCGCCGGCGGCGGGCGGCGGCGCCTTGCCGTCGGATGAGCCGGTGGCCGGCGAAGCGTCACCGGACCGAACCCTGCCGCCTCAGAACAAAAAGCGATAGGAGGGGCGAGCGCTGTCCGTTTGGTCGCCGGCGGCGGAATGCTGGGACGTGTTTTCAGCAGGGCTTTCCTGGCCACGGGGTTGATCGGCACTGGCCCAGTCGGCATCCCAGTAGCTGATGCCGTTGCGGTCAAAGGGACGGCCGTCAAGCCTCTGGGTCTCCAGGGTGGTGTTGGCCATGCTGGTGATCAGGCCCCCCAGCTCCATCGGCCCGAGATCGGTGCGCAGATCCTTGCCGCCTGCCATCAACAGAGCCGGCAAGCGCACGATGTTCTGGGGTTGGGTGAGCTTGCGGAACAGGGCCTTGAGAGCCAGCTGTTGGCGCTCCATGCGGCCCAGATCGCCGGTTTCATCATGACGAAAGCGCAGGAAACCCTCCAGCTCGCGACCTTGCAACGTCTGGGGACCGGGCTGCAGGTCGATGTAGAGACCCTGACTGCGATCGGTGTAATACATGCGCTTAGGCACATCCACCTCGATCCCTCCCAGTTGGTCGGCCATCTTGCGAATGGCGGAGAGATTGACCACCAGATGATGCTGAATCGAGCGATTCAGATGGTGGGCGACCTCCTGTTTGATCGCATCGGCCCCGCCCAGGCTGTAAAGGGCATTGATCTTCAGCGGTCCGTAGCGTTCCGCTTCCACATAGGTATCGCGTGGAATCTGGGTGATGTGGGTCACCCCGTCTTCAACCTGCAGCACGGCGATCACATCGGTGTTACCGCCGCCGACGTCGGTGCCGAGCAGGAGCAGATTCTGGTTGCTGATCCCCACACTCCAGGAGGAGAACGGGTTGGTGAAGGCGCTGGTGCTTTGCCCTGGTTTCTGGCTGGTGATCAGGTCGGCCAGGGGTCTGGCGAGCACCAGGCCTCCGCCCAGACCGATCGCCACGGCGAGCAGCAAGGAGAATCGGTTGGGGCGCCGGGAGGGGCGACGCACCTGAGGCCGGACCGCAGGACTAATCATTGCTCAGACGCTAGGGCAAGGGTGAGAACCAGGTGGTTCAGCATGAGACGATCTCACAGGCGCAGTGGTTCGTCTGGCCGCAGGCCGGCTTGCACCCGCCAGAGCTCGGCATAGGCCCCACCCCGCGGCAGCAGCTCGTCGTGGCTGCCACTTTCGACAATCCTGCCCTGCTCCATGACGATGATGCGGTTGGCATGGCGCACGGTGCTGAGCCGATGGGCGATCACCAGCGTGGTGCGGCCGGCTGTGATCTGGTCGAGGGAGCGCTGGATCGCGGCCTCGGTTTCGTTGTCCACGGCTGCGGTGGCCTCATCGAGGATCAGCACCGGTGGATTTTTGAGGATGGCGCGGGCCAGGGCGATCCGTTGGCGTTGACCGCCCGAGAGCCGCTGGCCCCGTTCGCCCACCACCGTGTCGAAGCCGTTCGGCAGGGCCTGGATGAAGGCGGTCGCTTCCGCCAGTTGGGCCGCCCGTTCGATCGCCAGGCGGGGGGATTGAAAGCTGCCGTAGGCGATGTTTTCGGCCACCGAGCCGTGAAACAGAAACACCTCCTGACTCACCAGGCCGATGCAGCGGCGCAGATCCTGCAGGCGCAAGCTGCTGATCGGCAGGCCATCGAGCAAAATCTGGCCTGCCTGGATCTCATAGAAGCGCAGCAGCAACTTAACGATCGTGCTTTTACCTGAGCCGGTCGCCCCGACAATGCCGATCGTGTGTCCAGATGGCACCTCCAGGTTGAAGTTGCTCAGCAGTGGGCTGCGGCCGGCGTAGGCGAAGCCCACAGCCTCAAAGCGCAGCTCGCCACGCACCTCGGCCAGGGGCAGGGGGCGATCACCGGAGGGGATGGCAATCGGCGTGTCGAGGAGATCGAGCACCCGCCGGGCTGAGGCCATCGCGCGCTGGTAGTCATCGAGGGTTCGACCCAGGGTGGTGAGCGGCCAGAGCAGCCGTTGAGTGATGAACACCAGAAAGCTGTAGGTGCCGATGGCCAGGCTGCCCTGCCAGGCCTGCAGCCCACCGATCACAAGAATCGCCAGGAAGGCGAAGAGGATGGCGAAGCGAATCAGCGGGATGAAGGCAGCCGAGCGCCGGATGGCGCGGCCATTGCTGAGCCGATAGCGCTCGCTCTGGTCTGTGAGTCGCCGCACCTCCCAGTCTTCGGCGGCATAGCTCTTGATCGTCAGCATGCCGCCGAGGTTGTTGCTGAGTCGGCTGGCGATATCGCCGGCCCGTTCGCGCACATCGGCGTAGCGGGGCGCCAGGCTGCGCTGGAAGCGCAGGGAGCCCCAGAGAATCACCGGAATCGGCAGAAACGAAACCCCGGCAATGGTGGGTGAGAGGGCGAGCATCATGCCGCCCACAGCCACCACCGTGGTGATCAACTGCAGGATTTCATTGGCGCCATGGTCAAGAAACCGTTCCAGCTGGTTGATGTCGTCATTGAGGACAGTCATCAGTTGGCCGGAACTGCTGCCTTCAAAGAAGGCCATCTCCAGGTTCTGAAGATGGTCGTAGGCCTCAATCCGCAGTTCGTGCTGCACCGTCTGGGCCAGGTTGCGCCAGAGCAGGCCGTAGAGATATTCGAACAGGGATTCGGCGCTCCAGACCAGGAACGAGACAACCGCCAGCAGGGTCAACTGGCTGGGCACCGTGGTGTAGCCCAATTGGGAGAGCCAGGAGGTCTGCTGACGGGCGATCACATCGACAGCCAGTCCGATCAGAACCGGTGGGGCCAGGTCGAGCAGCTTGTTGACAACCGAGCAAAAGATTGCCAGCCGGATCGTGCGCCGATGGGGCTGGAGCCGACCCAGCAGCCGGCCCAGCCCACCGTTGGTGGTACCGACTCGAGGGAGGCTCACGCTGGCGTGGCCTGAAACCGTGAACGGATCACCAGCGATTGCCGCCACCACCGCCGTAGCCACCACCGTCACGATCGCCGCCACCGCCGCCACCGCCGAAACGGCCACCGCCGCTGCCACCGGAACGAGCCCCAGCACCGCCGTAACCGCCACCGCCCGAGCGACCACCACCACCGCCACCTCCCTCGCGGGGTGTGGCTTTGTTGACGCGGATCATCCGGCCCATCCACTCCACATCCTGGAGGTCATCGATCGCCTTCTGCTCCGCGGCGTCGTCGGCGAGCTCAATGAAGGCGAAGCCGCGCTTGCGGCCGGTTTCGCGGTCAAGCGGCAGGCTGCACTGGCGCACTTCGCCGTACTGCCCAAACAGATCAACAAGGTCCTCGCGCTCGGCTTGGAACGAGAGGTTGCCGACGTAAATAGTCATCAACTGAAGCCTGGAACTGAAGAAGATCGGAGGTGATTCGTCCGATGCCGGGATATCCCAGGCAAAGCCAGTTGAACGGTGAAGCCGGAGATCGAAGCCTGGAGGGGTGTCGAACCCTGTTGGGTCACAGCGAACTGGGCATGCTGAAGGGAGCCTGAACGCCTTGGAATCTCAGAAATCTTACAACTTTGACCCTGAACCGCCGCCGCCAGCCAACTTGGCAGCGGCGGTTCAGGGCCTGGCAGGGCAGGGCCGCTGCATGGAGAACCTTGAAGCGGAGTGGAAGCGAACTGGAAGAACGGCCCGCCGTAGCCCAGAGTGGGCCATTGTCAGGAAACCCTGATTCCTGTGATCCCCGTGATGATGGCCCCTGTGCCCTGGAGCCTCGCCTGGAGCGAGGACGGAGAACTCGCTCCCCAGGATCTTTTTGATCTGCTGCAAACCATGGTCGCCAGTGAGGGCCTCGAGGTCCAATCCTCCCTGGTGGCCGCCGTTGAACGGTTGACACTCACCCACCTGAGTCTGGTGTCGTCGTCTGTGGACATCACCCAGCTCTGTGCCTGATCCAGCCGTCTGATTGCCAGGCATGGTTCGGCCTCCCGTCCGCGGCCAAAAGCCCTCAGATCGGATAGCGCCGAGCCGTGGCCTGGCGACAGTCGCTGCGGGCTGTTTCGAGGCTGCTGCCGCTGCCGATGCGATCGGCCACGCAGCCGCAAGCGAAATTAGCCATGCCGTCAGGGGCAGTTTTGCCGGACTGAACCATTTCGCTTTCGAATGCCGACAGACAGAAGGCCTTGACGATCGCCCCCATGCTCGAGTCCGCCTTCGCCGCTCGTCCCAGGTCCGAGACCTGCGGTAGGGCGGCCAGGGAAAGCAGCACGACCGAGAACATCGCCGATTGGCGGGACGGGTGAGGGCGCAGGGGACGAGCCATGAATGGCAAAGAGGTCAGGGGATTCAAACGGTTAAGCGCGAGATCTGGAGTTCCCGGTTCATCACCTTCAGGCGTTGGAGATCGCTGAACACCTCCTCCGGCATTCCTTTCGGTAGATCCACAGTGCTGTGGGCATCAAAGATCCGGATGCGTCCGATCGATCGGCCGGTGATACCGGCTTCGTTGGCAATGGCGCCCACGATATTGCCGGGCTTGACCCGATCACGCCAGCCCACTTCGATCCGGAAGCGCTCCATGTGGGCTTCGGGTGGGCCATCCTGGCGATCCGGAAGCACGCGGCGGGCGCCGCCGTCGCGATCGCCTCGCTCCCGATCATGGCCGCCATCCCGGGATCCATCCCGGGAGGAGGGACGGGGGGCTGTCCAGCGTTCTTCTCCCTGCAACAGCAAGGCTTTGCTGCCGAGGCTGAGCGCCAGGGCGGCGACGGCCAGCTGTTCGCCGCTGCAGCCCTGCTCCTGGCAGACCCGCTGCACGATTTCAGCCAGCAGGGCCAGCTCCTCAGCGCTGCGCCCTTGCCCGGCCAGGCAACTGGTGAGGCGCTCACGCAGGCGATCGAGGCGATGCTGGTTGATCGTGGCGTTGGCGGGCACTTCCATCGGCTCGATCGGTTGGCCGACCGTGCGCTCCAGGCCACCGAGGAAGCGGCGTTCCCGGGGGGTGAGGAAGAGGATGGCATCGCCGGAGCGGCCAGCCCGGCCCGTACGGCCGATGCGATGCACGTAGGCCTCACCATCGAAGGGGATGTCGTAGTTGACGACAAGATTGATCCGCTCCACGTCCAGGCCGCGGGCCGCGACATCGGTGGCCACCAGCACATCGACCCGGCCATCCCGCAGCCGCTCAATCGTGCGTTCGCGTTGAGCCTGGGGGACATCGCCGTTGAGCACCGCCACGTCGTAGCCATGGGCTTCGAGTGATTCGGCCACCGTGAGGGTCACAGCCTTGGTGCGGGCAAAGATGATCACCCCTTCGCTGCGCTCGGCTTCCAGCACCCGTTCCAGGGCTTCGAGTTTTTGGGGGGCATTGACGAGCAGATAGCGCTGACGGATGCGACGCCCATCGGCCCCTTTGGTCTTGATGGTGATCTCGGCCGGATCCTTGAGATAGCGGTGTGAGAGGCGGCGGATTTCGGTTGGCATGGTGGCGGAGAACAGCACCACCTGACGTTGGGGCGGCAACTTTTCGAGCACCCATTCGACGTCATCGATGAAGCCCATGCGCAACATTTCATCGGCTTCATCCAGCACCAGGCTGCGCAGTTCCGAAAGATCCAGAGTGCCCTGGCGCATGTGATCCATCACCCGGCCAGGGGTGCCCACCACGATCTGTACGCCCCGTTTGAGATGCTGAATCTGATCGCGGAAATCGGAGCCGCCATAGATCGCCAGCACTTTGACCCGGGGCATCCGCGCCGCATAGCTGGTGATCGCTTCGGCCACCTGGATGGCCAACTCCCGGGTGGGGGTGAGCACCAACACCTGGGGTTTGCGTTGCTCCGGATCGAGCCGGTGAAGCAAGGGCAGGCCGAAAGCCGCCGTTTTGCCTGTGCCCGTCTGGGCCTGACCGACCAGATCGCGGCCAAGCAATAGCTCTGGAATCGCCGCCAGCTGGATCGGGGAAGGGTTCTGGAAGCCGATGGCGCTGAGGCCCTCGAGCAGATCGTCGCGCAGGCCGAAGTGGATGAAACCGCTCTCCTGGGCAACGGCTTCAGGGGAAACGGCTTCAGGGGAAACGGTGGCAGCGCTCTGGCTCGACGCGCTTGCCGTGGTTTCGATGCTCATGGCTGGAACTTGCTGATCGTTGTTGATGGCGCCTTCGTGATGGAGGTCGTCGTCGCTGCTGGATGGGATCGTGACGGCTTCGAGGCTCGCTGCTTCGCTGGATTCGGTGGTATCGGTCACTGCTGCTGTCGCTTTGATCCTGCTGTTGTTGGTGTTGGCCTTTTCGATGTCAATCGCAGCGGTCGGACCGCCAACCGCTCCGCTGTCGGCCATGTTCTGGTCTGCCGGGTTCTGGTCTGCCGGGTTCTGGTCTGCCGTGCTGAAGTCGCTTGAGGGCAGCTCTGCCACCAACGACGGGCGGTCTGCCGGCTCCAGAGCTGCAGGCTCCAGGCCTTCAAGTTCAGAAGCTGCCAGCTGTACGGCAGCCTGATCGGCATCGGATGCGCTGAGCGATACAGGACTGGGCTCGGGCGAGTTGTCGCTCAAGAGCACGGCCGTGTTCGTTTCGGTGACGCCCATATCGGCGACACCGTCGGTGTTTTTGATCAAGGTGAGAGTGGCCTGGTGAATCCTTCAACGCAGGCCGGCAGCGACCCGGTGGAGGGAGAGCGTTGGTCGGTGAGCGAGCCGGACAGTCCTGAAGAAATGGCCGGATGGTTCACCTCCTCTCCAGAGCTGCCTCGCCCTTGATCAAAGGTTGAAATGAGACTTTACCACCCGACCGAAATCGTCATCGAAACGCTCGATGTCCGCTTCGCTGAGCAGCGCACCGCGCTGCACCTCGATGATCTCCAGGTCTTCGTCGCCGGCCGCGGCGCGATGCAGGCTGCCGATGGGGATGGACAGGGTGTCGCCCGCGCTGACGTCGAAGCTGGTGCCCTGACAGTCGATCCTGCCGCTGCCGCTGGCGATGATCCAGTGCTCACTGCGATGCTGGTGGCGCTGCAGGCTGATGCGACGGCCGGCAAGAATAAGCAGGCGTTTGACGCCATAACCCTCGCCAGTCGCCAGGGTTTCAAACCATCCCCAGGGACGTTCAGTCCGTGGACCCACGCTGCCATGGGCTGCCACTATTGGGGGCTCGGGGGTTAAATCGAAGGCAGCTGGCATGTACAACATCACGGTCGGGTTCGTGCGACCCGTTGGCGATGAAGAATAGCGCCGTTCTCGAAGAAA
>CALPNT020000055.1 GCA_943325005.2 Bifidobacterium breve
CGTCGAAGCTGGTGCCCTGACAGTCGATCCTGCCGCTGCCGCTGGCGATGATCCAGTGCTCACTGCGATGCTGGTGGCGCTGCAGGCTGATGCGACGGCCGGCAAGAATGAGCAGGCGTTTGACGCCATAACCCTCGCCAGTCGCCAGGGTTTCAAACCATCCCCAGGGACGTTCAGTCCGTGAACCCACGCTGCCATGGGCTGCCACTATTGGGGGCTCGGGGGTTAAATCGAAGGCAGCTGGCATGTACAACATCACGGTCGGGTTCGTGCGACCCGTTGGCGATGAAGAATAGCGCCGTTCTCGAAGAAAAAGACTGACCAGAGCGACCTGGGGCCGGGGTATCCAGGTGGTTGCCCTATGCGAACCTCCGGGGCACCTCAATCACCCGAATTGACCAAAATCAATGGGAAGATTGCTGCGATGCAGGAGGTCATTCCGGTGTGGAATGAGAAGGGCTCCCTTCAGGGGAGACTATTGGAGCAGGGGCTCTGGCAAGGACGGTAGGGAGGGATCTCCCTGCCGATGAAAGCAGTATGGGCTGATCGCCACGACGGCTCTTATCCCCTTCACTTTTCGTTGACATGTTGCGCCGCGTTGTGCTCTCTGGTGCCGGCTTGTTTGTCCTGGTGGCCCGGCTGGCGCCGAAGGTGGACTGACTCGCCTGGGTGGCCTTGGGGCGACCGGATCGGCGGTGTGATCAACAGCGCCTGTTCGCTGGCGCGGGTCAGGGCGGTGTACAGCAGGCGGTGATCACTGCGACCGGGCGGCAGCAGCACGATCACCTGCCGGGCCTCGCTGCCCTGGGCCTTGTGCACCGTGAGGGCCAGGGCCGCCTCGGCGGCACCGGCCAGCTGGGCCGGATGGATCGCAGCCAGCTCCAGCCCGGGGCTGCCGAACACGATGCGCCGTTGGCTGCGATCCGTGGCTGAGCCGATCAGGATGCCCACATCGCCGTTGGCCAGTCCCAGTTCCGGCAGGTTGCGGGTGCAGAGCACCGGGGTGCCCGCCGGCCAGTCCGCCGGCGAGCGACGCAGCTGCTCCCCGAGCAGGCTGCGGTGGATGGCCTCCAGTCCCCAGGGTCCCTGCCGGACCGGAGTGAGGACCAGCAGCTGGTCTCGCAGCGCCAGCAGGGCGGCGTGGCTGGCGCCATCCTCCGGATCACAGTCCTGGGCCAACTGCCGCAGCTGCTGCTGATGCTGCCGCAGCGGCGTGATCAGCTCCGGCGGCAGCAGCGGCGGACGGGCTTCAAGCCAGCGCAGATTGTCGCCGGGGGCGAGGGCCGCCAGTTCGGCCTGGATGGTCGCGATCGGACTGGCCCCCTCCTCCAGCTGGCTGGTGGCGGCCTGGTTCAGGCTGGCCCGCAGCGCTGTGGCCACGGCGGCGATCGCGCCGCGGTTGCGGTAGGAGGTGGTGAGGGTGACGGCCGCCTGGCCGAGGCGTTGTCGCCAGGGCTGCTGCTGGAGCTCGAGCAGCACCGGCCCAGGGGCAATCGGCGGCAGCTGGGCCGCATCCCCCACCAGCAGCAGCTGGGCGCAGGGCGGCAGCGCCTCGAGCAGCGCCTCCATCAGGCCCAGATCCACCATTGACACTTCATCGACCACCAGCAGATCGAGCTCCAGCAGGCGGTGGCGATGGCGGCCATAGCTGCCGCCGCGGCTTTCGAGCAGTCGGTGCAACGTGGTGCAGGGCAGCTGGCCGCCGGTGGCGCTGCGCAGTCGGGCCGCCGCCTTGCCCGTGGGTGCGGCCAGATGGATACGCAGGCCGGGCTGGCGGACCTGGGCTGCCGTGATCATCGCGGCCACGGTGCTGGTTTTGCCCGTGCCCGGTCCCCCTTCCAGCAGCACCAGCCCATGGCGCTCCACAGCCTGGACCGCCTGCCGCTGCCGCGCATCCAGGCTCGGATCGAGCGCGGCGGCGCTCGCTGCCGTTGGGGACTGGCCGGCGCTGGGGGGCTCCAGGGATCGGGCGATCAGGGTCGTGAGCACCCGTTGGCGCTGCTGCTGCCAGCGGCGCCACAGCAGCCGCTGGCCAGCCACCAGCACCAGGGGGCCATCTGGTTCCGCCGCCAGGGGCGAACGCGCCAGGCTCTGCCGGTGGGCCTCGGGCCAGCCTTCGCGCTGGATCGCTTCCGGTGCCGGTCCGGCCAGATCCAGCTCCAGCTCTCCCCGGGCCAGGGCGGCGCTGAGGGCCGCGATCAACTCGCCGATCAACGGATCCGGGGCGACGCCATGCAGGCGGGGCAACGCTTCGCTCAGGGCTGCGGCCAGGGCTGGAGCCCAGTTGGGCGCTTGTCCGGTGGCGGGGCTCATGGCTCTTTACCCCCGAGCGCGTCGTCCAGGGCCAGGATCCGGCCGAGGGGCGGACGATCCACCAGCATCCCTGGAATCGCGCCCGGCAGGGCCCGGGCGCCCTCGGCTCCAGGGGTACCGCGCAGAAACACGTAGGCAAAGCCACCGAGCTGGCGCTCGGGGTCGTAGCCCGGCAGGCGCCAGCCCAGGTAGCGGTGCAGGGCCACGAGATAGAGATGGGCTTGCAGCATATAGTGGTTGGCCGCCATCAGCTCGGCCATGGCCGCCTGGCCGTAGTGGCAGGGCCCGCAAGCCTGGGGCCGCCCTTCCTCGTCGCGGCGACCGAGCCAGTTGCTCTTCCAGTCCGCCACCCACCAGCGTTGGTCGCCGCGCTCATCGCCGGCCTGGAAGATCAGGTCGATCGAGCCGGTGAGGAAGCCGCTGCTGTGGATCGGCAGGCTGGCCAGGCGTTGGGCGTAGTCCGCCGTGACGCTGCCGCCGGGGTGGGCGTTGAAGGCCGCCGCCAGGTCGGCGGCCCGGACCTCGCCGAGGGTGAGATCGAAGCCCATCTCATGCAACCGTTCGGCGGCGTCAAGGTCGGCAATTCGCAGCTTGCTGAGTTCCCCGCCGAACGGGGTGAGGCGCAGCTGTTCCAGTCCTGCCAGCACCGGCTCCAGCGGCTGCTGCCGCAGCCCGGCCCGCTGCAACTCCGCCGCCACCACGGCCTGGTTGCCCGCCTGGACCAGGGGCTGGCCGAAATCGAGCCGCTCGAGGATGCGGTGCAGGCAGTCCCCCGGTGCCGCGCCCCGCGGAAACTCGGCCAGCGGGCCCTGCTCGGGCCAGCTGGCTGGGCCGGCGGCACCGCCGGTCTGGGTCGCTGCGGCACTGGGGGCGGCCAGGCCCTGCTCCGGACTCGGATCCTCCGTATCCCGATCGGCATCGATCGGGATCACCACCGGCCCGCTCGAATGGCCGCCCCGACTCCAGCTGGTGTAACTGCTGCGCCCCCAGAGCTGATCGAAGCCCCGGCTGGGCACCGGGCCACAGCGCAGCGCTGGTCCTGGGCTCGCCGCCAGCGTCAGCGGCTTCAGGCGCGGCGGTGGTGGATCGAGCAGCCGGATCACCAGCCCCCGTGCCGCCAGACCCTGCTCCAGCTGCTGGCGCCAGTCGGCATCGCTGTGCTGCTGGTAAGGATCGTCGCCGGCGCTGGGCAGCTCGGCCGCGGGGAACAGCCAGGGGAACAGGGGATTGGTGTGGTGGCCGGCCGCCGGGCCCCAGGCGAGCACCAACCGATGGCAGGCCCGAGTGGCGGCCACATAGGCCAGCCGTTCGCGCTCCTGCTCCTCGGCCTGCCGATGCTGGCGGGCGGCCTCATAGCCCAGGCCCCACTGGTGGTTGAGGCGGATGTCGAGCCGGGGGCGGCTGTGGCCAGGCGGCAGCCAGCGCACCGGTCGGGCCCGTCCCCCCCGGCGCCCGTCGCCCGGGCCTTGCCACAGGTAGGGGCAGATCACCACCGGGTATTCCAGGCCCTTGCTGGCATGCACCGTCACCACCGACACCACCCCCAGCTCCCGGTCGCTGTGGGCCAGATGCGCCTCCGGCACCGAACGCTCCGGGTCGAGCCGCAGCCGCCGCAGCCAGTCGGCCGTGGCCGCCAGCCCCTGCTGCTCGCTGTGGAGTCGCTCCTGCACCAGGGCCGCCACCTGCTGCAAATCGGCCAGCAAGCGCCCCTGGCGCCATAAGCGGCTCAGCACCTTGGCCTCCAGCAGTTCGGCCAGCACCCCCAGCAGTCCCTGCACGGGCACCCGCTGGCTGAGCATCTCCAGCCGGCCCGCCAGGCTGCTCCAGGTCGTGGCGCCGGCCTCGCTGATCTGTCGGGCACTCCAGCCCAACAGGGGCGAAGCGGCTAGCAGTCGCAAGCGGTTGCCAGCGGCCGGGTCGACCAGGGCATCGAGCAGGCGCTGCAGTGCGGTCGCGGCCGGACTGGCCAGCACATCCACCCGGCTGACCAGGCGACTGGCGATGCCCTGGCGCTCCAGGGCGGCCCGCAGGGTCTCGGCCTGATAGCGATCACCCACCAGCAGGCAGATGTCATCGGGGCCAAGGCGCCGCCGGCTGGCGGCCTCGCCCAGTTCGGCCGCCGCTTCGATCAGGTTGGCAGTGAGGGCGGCGATCCAGGGGGCCAGCTGGCGTTCCAGCGCCCCCTTGGCGATCGGTTTCTGGCCCGCTTCTCGCTCGCCTCCCAGCCAGAGCAGCTCCAGGGCGGGGCCCGGCGGCCCGCTGCGCTGGGCTTTGGCCTTCACCTCGGGCACCGCCAGGCCAGAGCGACGCAAGCCCGGCGCCTGCATCAGCCCGTTGAAGGCCGCCACCAGGGGGGCGGTGGAGCGATAGTTGCTGCTCAGTTCGTAGCAGGCTGAAGCCGTGGCCTTCGCCGCCAGATAGGTGGCCAGATCGCCGCCGCGGAAGCGGTAGATCGCCTGCTTGGGATCCCCCACCATCACCAGGCGATGCTGGCCGCCGGCGAAGCAGCGCCGCAGGATGCGCCACTGGATCGGATCGGTGTCCTGAAACTCGTCCACCAACGCCACGTCGTAGCGCTGGCCGATCTGCTCCAGCAGCGGGTTGGGCGTTTGGGGGCCACCGGCTGCGCCGGCTGTCAGGGCTTCGCCGGTCGTCTTGTCGTTCCCGGCAGGCCCGTCTTCGCCGGGATCCAGATCTTCCAGCAGCTGGGAAAAACCGATGCGCCCCTGCTGGCGGCGGCGGCGACCCAGCTCCCGGCGGCCCCAGTGGCCGGCATGGAGCAGCACCAGTTCGGCCGGGCCATCCACCAGCGCCGCCACCGCCTCCAGCAGCGCTGGCTGCGGCAGCCGGATCGGGCGATTCTCACCCTCCGCCTTGCGCGCCGCCTGGCAGAAGCTGCCGGGGTGAAACAGGCCATTCAGCAGCGGATCACGGGTCACGGCCCGGTAGTCCCCCGCCTCACCCAGGCTGGCGATCAGGGCTTCCACCGGGGCACGGCGGTCCTTGCTGAAGCGACGCGGATAGTCCTTGCTCGGCTTGGCCCCCAGCTCATGCCACTGGGCGGCCGCCGCCTGGAAGTCCTCGATCAGCGCCTGGCTCTGCGCCTGCCACAGGCTCTGGAACTGCTGCCAGCGGTGGCTCCAGAGGGCCGGCAACTGCTCCGCCAGGGGGCGATCAAGGCTCAGCGCCGCTGGCAATGGCTCCAGATCGAGGGCCGGATCGCCATCGAGGCTGGCCACCAGCTGGCGCACCCGTTCCGGGTCCACCTGTTTCTGGCCGAGCCCCCCCAGCAGCGAGACGGGCAGGGGCAGCACCTGCTGCTGCCAGTAGTCGTGGGCAATCTGCTGCAGGGTGGTGTCGCTGTCGGTTTCGAGCTCGGGATCGGGGGGGCGGCCGGCTTCGAGCGCATGGCGGCTGAGATTGCGATGGCAGAAACCGTGGATCGTGGTGATGTCGGCACCATCGAGCTCTTCGAGGGCCAGCAGCAAGCGGGCCCGCAGCGGATCCTGGTCGTCGGCGCCGCGGCGCTGCAGCCAGTCCGCCAGCACGGCGTCGAGGTTGTCCGGCTCCGGTTGTTCAAGGGCGCCCAGGGCCTCCTGCAATCGCCGCCCGATGCGATCACGCAACTCGGCGGCGGCCGCTTCGGTGAAGGTCACCACCAGCAACCTTCGCATCGGCAGCTGCTCCTCGCTGATCAGGCGCAGCACCAGGTGGGCGAGGGCGAAGGTCTTGCCGGTGCCGGCGCTGGCTTCCAGCAGCCGCACGCCCGGGTCGAGGGGAAAGTCGTTGGCTTCGAAGATCGTCATCCCAGCTCCCTGGCCAGCAGCGGTTGCCAGAGCTCCAGCGCCCTGGCCCCGAACTCGGTGTCGATCAGATCGCTGGCCTCGAGGCCGGCGCCGAAGCAAACCACCATCTCGTCCTGTTGCCGTTCCGCCCACTGGTTGGGGGCCCCTTCCCACTGGCGCTGGGCGGCTTCAAAGCCCGTGCCGGCTCGCTTCGATTCGGCCACAACCCAGGCCCAGCCACTCAGCGGTGGCACCGGCCAGCAGGAGCAGCGCCACTGCTGCTGCAGAGCGGCGAGCCGCGCCAGTTCCGTCTGGGCCTGGTCGAGGCTCGGGGGTCTGAGCTTGAGCTGGGGGCTGAATTGATCCCTGCGTTTGTCATCGCGGGCGATCACCACACCCTGCAGCGGTTGCCGGCCGCCCGCGGCGGTGGCCACCACGGCGAGCAGCAACTGCAGCCACAGCTCCAGCCGCTGGGCCGGCCGCATCTTGGCCGTATGCACGAGCACGACCGAGTCCCCCTGCCAGCGAGGTGCCCCCTGCCAGGCCTCCCAAACCAGCCGTTGCTGATGGCGCGGCCCCAGCGCCTCCAGGCTGCAGCGCAGGCTGGACCAGCGCTGTTGCAGGCCCTCGGCCTCGAGTTCGGCGCCCGCCAGGGCGGGCAACCGGCCCTGGCCGCGGTAGTGCTCCAGCCAGTCGCTGGGTTCGGTGGGCCCCAGGCCGTCGGCCGCCGCCGGGTCGGCATCGCGCTCCGCCAGCAGATCGCGCAGCAGCGCCGAGCGCTGGCGTTCCGCCAGGGCCAGCGGATCGAGGTCCTCGATCCGTTCCTGCCATTCCCCCGGCCGCAATCCCAGGCTGCGCAGCCAGTGCTTTTGCGGCGCCTTCAGCCAGGCGCTCAGATCCTCCAGGGGGTCGGTCGGCGCCTCCGGCGGCAGGGTTTCGGGCTTCGGGCCCTGCAGCAGGGCGACGGGCGGCGGCGGTGGTGCGCTTTCCAGCAGTTGGCGCGCGGCCAGCAGGCGGCGATCGCAGCTGGAGGCAGGCCGTTCCGGCGTGTCGAGAAAATTGCTGCGCTCCAGGGGGCTGGGGGCATGGGCGGCCACCAGGGCGCCGCTGCCGCCGGCAAGTTGTCCATCCAGCCATTGCATCCACTGGCGCACCGGTGAGGCCGGTTCGAGCCGATCGCCGCTGCGATCATCGCGGCAGCTCCAGCTGATCAGCAGGTGGTCGCGGGCCGAGAGCAGGGCCTCCATCAGGGCGTAGCGATCCTGGTCGGCGGGATCGGGATCGCCGAGCCGCCGCCGCGATTCCATCAGGTGAAAGCCGGAGCGGCTGCTCTGGCGGGGGAAGGGGCCGGCATCGAGGCCCATCAGCACGATCACCCGATGGGGAATCGCCCGCATCGGTTCAAGGGCGCTGATCGTCAGGGCGCCGCTGCGATGGCCGAAGCGGCCGCTGTCCACACTCAGGCCTTCATCGAGCCCATCGGCCACCACCTGGGCATCCAGCAGCAGGGCGCAGCTCGCCGCGGCCTGCTGCCAGCTGTCGATGGCGGCGAGCAGCGGCGGCAGCTCCCAAGCGGCCTCGCCGCCATCGCCGAACAGGTCGGCCAGGAGCTCCACCAACAGTTCAGACCAGGTCGACACCAAGGCCCCCTGGCGCAGCACGGTCAACCAGTGCTGCAGGCGGTCCAGCAGTCGCAGCCAGCGACCGGTGAGATCCAGGGAGGTGCCACTGGCGGCGGGGGCGGTGTGGCCCGGTGCCAGACCGGCGGTTTCCGGAAGCACCAGCCCCAGCAGCAGACGATCGACACTCCAGCGCAGGCTGTGGGTCGGATCGCCATGGCGATCGCGACCATCGAGACCCCAGCGGAAGCCGCTGTGCTGCAGGGCCTCGGTGAGCTGGGCCGTTTCAGCGGCGTTCAACTCGAAGTGTTGCTGCAGGGGCCCGCAGCTCAGCAGGCTTTCCAGTTCCGAGGCACTGAGCCGGCCGCCGGCCAGGCGCAGCAGCTGCAACAGCGCCCGGCCGATGCCGGCGCTGCTCTGCTGGCTGCGGTCGGTGAGGCGCCAGGGCAGATCGACGCCGGTCGCGCCCATGTCGCCGAACACCGAGGCGACCAGGGGGGCGAAGCGATCCACCTGGGGGGTCATCACCAGGATGTCCCGGGGCTGCAGGCTGGGATCGGCGGCCAGCAGCTGCAGCAGCCGATCGCGCACGATCTGCACCTGGCGCAGCGGCCCGGGACAGGGGTGGAACTCCAGAGAGTTGTCGCCTGGGGCGCGACGCAGGGCCGGTACGACGTCCGGATCCGCCAGTTGCGCCTGCAGCTGATGCAGCAGCGGTGGCATGGCCACGGCTGTTGAATCCTGTTCACTGGCTGTTGAATCCTGTGCACTGGCAGTTGAGCCCCGGGCACCGGCAGTCGGCTCGGGGTCACGGTCTCTGAGATGGGCCATCACAGAGGCCGGGGCCACGAATAAATCTTCGGCCTCCCAACGGCCCAGCTGGGCTTCACCAGTTCCTTCCAGCAGCTGCTGGAATTCCCCCCCCAGCCGACCGAAGCGGGCCTCGAGTCCCGGTGCCTGCAGCAACCAGTCCATGCCGAAGGGTTCGGCCAGGGCCAGGCTGTCGCTCAGCTGGCGGCGCCGGTCGATGCAGCGCTGCCAGAGATCGGCGCAGGGGGTGAGCAGGTAGATCTCCACATCGATCACGCCGCTGAGGGCTTGCAGCAGGCGCACCTGAACCGGCGCCATGCTGCTGAGGCCGAACAGCCGCACCCGTTGCGGCAGCTGCTGCGGTGCTGGCCCCTGGGGTGCCTGCAGGTGCCGCAGCAGGCACTCGATCGCCGCTTCCACCTTGACGCCGAAGGGAGCGCAGTTCAGGCGCTCGGCCAAGGCGCGGTACAACGCGGCCTGCCAGTGCTGGCTTGGCGGCAGGGGCCGGCCGCCGTCATCGATCGCTTCCCCGCGTGCCCAGGCCCGCAGCATGGCGGGGCGGTAAAGGCCGTAGTCGTCGAAGGCATCGGCGATGGCGCGGCCCAGCTGCCAGGCATCCCGCTCCAGTCGCTCCTGCGCCGCGAAGCGATCCAGCCAGGGCCGCAGCGGCGCCCCACTGGTTCCGGCCGCCACCTTGGGCAGCAGCTCCAGCAGGGGCCACACCAGCACGTTGGCCCGCCATGGATCCATGGTCGACAACGCTGGCGAGCTGCCGGCCAGCACTGCGTCCGCACCGGCCTCTGGGCTGGGTTGGAGCACCGCTTCGACCAGCTGGCGCAGGTGGGCACCCGGAAAGGGATAGCGCAGGTTGGCGGCGATGCCGCCCAGGTGCTGAGCCAGCTGTTCCCCCAGCCAGCGACTGGTGGGCCAGGTGTTGACCACCACCTGCACCGTTTCGAGGGGGTCGGGCGGACTGAGCCTCAGCTGGGCGGCCAGGATCTGGGCCAGCAGTTCGGCCCGGTTGCTGCGGTAGACGATCAGCACGGCGCACCGCTCAGCGGGAATGGGGCTGTCAGTACTGGGGGAACCGTTGTCCGGGTCGCTGATCGGCGGACAGGCGTTGTACGGAGAGCCGTTCGTCTGCCAGCCATGGACCAGCCATTGGTTGGCCAGAAACTGGTTGGCCAGAAACTGGTTGGCCAGAAATTGGTTGGCCAGAAAGCAGTGGCCCAGCTCGACGTGGTCCTGACAGCAGGGGCGCAGGGAGGGTGGCCTGGAGCTTGAGATCTTCGAGTTCCCCATCCTCCTGGAGGAAGGCGCCGGTTTCCGGGCAATAAGCCGTGAGCTGGCCGCCGTAGCAGGCACCGGTGTCGATCAACACGATCTGCCCCACGTGGCGCACGCCGGGACCAGGGGTGTGGCCGACGATCACGTCGCCGAAGCGGCCGTCATAGGCCTGCCAGAAGGCCATCCGCACCGTGGGGTCGGGCCTCCAGGTGAGTGGATCGAAGCCGGCATGGGTGGCCACCCAGCCCCGGCCCCAGTAGGCCAGCGGCAGCTGCTCCAGCCGCTCCAGCCAGCGGCGACAGCCCAGATCGCCCAGTTGGCGGTAGGTGTCGCAGCCCGCCAGGGACTGGAGGGCCCGCCAGTCGCCGGCGCGCAATTGTTGAACCAGGGTGCGCTCATGGTTGCCCATCAGCCAGATCGCCCGACCGCTCTCCACCAGTTGCCAGACCAGGGTCATGGCCGCTTCGATGCGGGGGCCGCGGTTGATCACATCGCCGCAGAACACCAAGCGATCGTGGCGCGGCAGCCGTGCGAGCAGAGCCTCTAGGGCATCGGCGCAGCCATGGACGTCCCCGATGACCCAGTGCGACACCGGGTGCTTCTCGGACTCGTAGGGGGGCGTCATCAAAAGGATGCGTTAAATCCAGTGTTGCCCGCCACAGGCTGATCTGTCAGCCCCCCAGTCTGCGGAGCACCATCAGCGACGCTGATCCATTCCGCTCAGGATCTTGTCCCGACTGGATCAGGCGCCAGCTTGCACAGACCGGGAATGGCCCCTCGAGCCAGGGCTGTCAGAGCGAACGCCCCCAGCGCCCGGCCATCGCTGATACGGTGCCGCCACTGTTGGGTGGGCCGATGGAGGGAGTTGATCCGAAATCCCTGCCGGTGACACAGCGCGTCAATCTCTTGCTGAAGGCCCTCAACGGCGCCAAACGCACCAACGAAGCTCTCGCCCGCTGTGGCGATGGCGAGGCGATGCTCGATGTGCTGCTGGAGGCCTCCGCCAAGCTGGGGCTGGGCCTGGGTCGCGCCGATCTGCAGAACACGCCGCCGATTCGCGACTGGATCTGGTGGAAGAACAAGGAGGCGCTGCTGACGATCGGCGATAACAAACCCCTCTATCAGCAGGACGCCAGGGGCGCCGGCCGGGGCGCGGCTGGCCGTACCGCCATCACACCGCCGCAGGCTTCGGACTCCCCGGAGCCGGCTCGCAAGCGTTTTCTGGGCTTGTTCTGAGCCGCCGGGCGGGTGCGGGTGTAAGTCAAGAAAATGCTGGCTCTGGCTTTGGGTTCAGGGCTGCAGCCAGCCTGGACTCACTCCCCGGGCCCTCACGCCAGGCTGGCCTGGGCGGAGGGGATGGTGGCGGAGGGGGCTTCGAATCGGCCGCGGGCGACGAACTCCAGGCGCAGCTTCAAAAAGGTGATTAACTTTTCATCGCTGGACACCACGGCCGCGGCCGGCCGCGGCACGGCCTGAGCCAGGGCGCCCAGCTCGGGGGCCTCGAGAAAAGCCGGCCGGCGCACCAGCCAGAAATCGATCGGGCGCTGCTGTTCGCCGTAGTTGCGGATCCGCTCGCGCAGCACCTCCTCCAGCGGCTCCTCTTCGCAGAGGAAAGCCTCACTGGCCGCAATGAAGTGGAAGGTGCTCATGGACGCTGGCCGAACAGGGGGTCGCGGCGGGGATTCTGAACCAGCGCCTTCATCTGCCGCACCGCCGTCTCCAGACCCACCGCCAGGGCCCGGGCCACGATCGTGTGGCCGATGTTCAGTTCCTCCATGCCCTCGATTGCGGCAATCGGCTCCACGTTCTGATAGGTGAGGCCGTGGCCGGCATTCACCCGCAGGCCGAGGGAGCGGGCGATGGCGGTGCCCTCGATCAGCCGCGCCAGTTGCTGCGGCTGCTGCGACCATTCGGCTTCGGCGTAGCGGCCGGTGTGCAATTCCACCCAGCGGCTGCCGGTGGCGCAGCAGGCATCCAGCTGAGCCGGATCGGCATCAACGAACAGGCTGACGCCAATGCCCGCCGCCTGCAGGCGGCCGACCAGCTCCGCCAGGACGCCAGCCTGGGAGACCACGTCGAGGCCCCCCTCGGTGGTCACCTCCTGGCGCTGCTCCGGCACCAAGGTGACCATGTCCGGCCGCAGGCGCAGGGCGATCGCCACCATCTCGGCGGTGGCGGCCATCTCGAGGTTGAGCCGGGAGCGCACCGTGGCTCGTAGCAGCTCCACGTCTCGGTCCTGGATATGGCGCCTGTCTTCGCGCAGATGCACGGTGATGCCATCGGCACCACCCAGTTCCGCCAGCAGGGCGTAGCTGACCGGATCCGGTTCGACGGTGCGTCGGGCTTGACGCACGTTGGCGATGTGATCGATGTTGACGCCGAGGCTGGCCATGGACGGGGCGCGGCAGGTTGCGCAGCGAAGGGGTGAGGCAAACCGTATCGGCCGAAGGTTCAACTGCCCGTGCCGACCGGGTCCAGGTCGGTTGCAACCCCTAGGTTCGTCTGAGCAATTCCGAGGATGCAGTCGTGTTGGCGGCGCGCAAGGGCCAGTCCACGCCGATGCCCGATCTGGCCTTGGAACGGCAACGGGGTCTGGGTAGTGGGATCAGCCCCTGGCTGGCCCCTCTGGCAACCCTGGTGACCCAGGATCTGGCCCTGCCCGGCTACTTCGATCGCGTGCGGGTGCTCAATCGGCACCATCTGCCCCGTGATGGCGCCGTGCTGCTGGCCCCGACCCATCGGGCCCGCTGGGATGCCCTGTTGCTGCCCCATGCCGCCGGCCGCCGGGTGACCGGGCGCGATTGCCGCTTCATGGTCACCATCGATGAGATGAGGGGCCTGCAGGGCTGGTTTCTGCATCGCCTTGGCTGTTTCCCCGTCGACCAAGGTCGGCCGACCTTGTCGAGCCTTCGCTACGCCATCGATCTGCTCGGGATGGGGCAGCAGCTGGTGGTGTTCCCTGAAGGCAACATTTGCCGTGATGACGGCCCGATCCAGCTGCAGCAAGGGCTGGCCCGCCTGGCCCAGATGGCGGCGGCCCAGGGAGTGGTGGTCTCGGTGGTGCCGGTGGGCATCGCCTACGGCCATGCCCAGCCCCGCCTGGGAGATGGCGCGGCCCTCTGCTTTGGCCCCCCCCTGGTTCCCAGCGGCCAGGGGCGCGATGCCGCCCGCCGCTTCACCGAGGACCTCGGCCAGGCGATGCAGTCGGCCGAACAAGCGGCCCGCAGCGCCGTCGGTCGGCCGATCGATCGCCCGTAGAGTTCGGCCCTCCCTTTCGGCGGCACCGTGACCAGGCCCGATTCCCGCAACGCCTACGGCCCCAGGGCTCCATTCCGCCTCCAAGGCAGGGTTCTGGGGCTGGGCCTTGGCCTGCTGACCCTGGTGGCTCCCTTCACCGCCAGCGGCGTCCATGCCCAGAGCGAGGCGGCTGCTCCGCCTGCGGCTGGCGGCACAGCCTTTGATGTGGCGGCCGTTCGCCAACTGCTGGTTCGCGGCGATGCCGCCGCTGCCGCCGGTAAACTGGTGGAGGCTCGTCGCCTCTACGACGACGCCCGCGTCGCCAGCAAGCAGCTCTCGGGCTTTTACCGCACGATCGCCGGCGCCTTCCGCGGCCTTGATGCCCGGATCCCCCGGGAGATGGACGACAAGGGTCGCCAGTCGATTGAGCTGCTGGCCGAATCGAACATGCGTCTGGCCGCTCTGCTGCGCCGCCAGGGCCAGCCGGAAGTGGCCGTGCCGCTGCTGGTGGAGGTTCTGACCGCCACCACGCCGGCCTCCGCCCAGGGCCGCAAGGCCTACCAGCAACTGGTGGAGATCGGCTTCGTCACCACCCCCTATGCCGCCGGTGCGGCTGCTGGCAACTAGATTCCCGCTTCCCCCCTGTCTCCCCGCTGCGTCATGGTTCAACCGGATCAGGTCAGGGATGCCATTCGCCGCGCCCTGCCCGATGCCGCCGTGGAGGTCGAGGATCTCACCGGCGGTGGGGACCATCTCCAGGTGAAGGTGGTTTCCGCCGCTTTCGCCGGTCTCAACAGGGTGCGCCAGCACCAGCTGGTTTATGGCGCCCTGCGCAGCGAGCTGGCCACGGAGGCAATCCATGCCCTGGCCGTGCAGACCTCCACTCCCTGAATGCATCCATGGACCCGAACACCCAGCAACGCATTGCCACCCTGGTCACCAGCAGCCCTGTGCTGGTGTTCATGAAGGGCACGAAACTGATGCCTCAGTGCGGTTTCTCCAACAACGTCGTGCAGATCCTGCATGCCCTTGGGGTGTCGTTTGAAACCTTCGATGTACTCTCCGATCCCGAGATCCGGCAGGGCATCAAGGAGTTTTCCGACTGGCCGACCATTCCCCAGGTGTACGTGAAAGGCGAATTTCTCGGCGGTTCTGACATCTTGATCGAGATGTACAACAGCGGCGAGCTGCGCGAGAAGCTCGAGGTGGCCCTGGCCTCCTGAGCCGCAAGCTCGTCCTCAACGACGTCCGCTTTCGAACAGGGTGCGCCGGTCACCATCGGCCCCGACGAAGGCGGACGGATCCCTGATCCAGCGATCAATCAGCTCTTCCAGGCGCCGCTGGGAGAGAGGATCCAGCACGGCGGTGCGCCTCAGGGCGTGCAGATAGCCGTCGGCATAAAGCCGCAGCTCGCCCGGGCCATGGTGGCCGTGAGCCAGCTCCTGGCAGGCGTCGCAGAGCGACTGAAAATGGCGGATGGCGTCGGGATGTTGCAGAGATGTCATTGGGCCTCCAGCCCGTCGGCTCATTCTGTCGTGTGGCGCTGCAGCCGGTGTGGCTGCGAGGAGACAGGGGCTGGTCGGATCACCGCCCCGATCACCGCCTTGATCCCCCCTTGATCCCCGCTTGCGTCAGCAAACCATGGCGCAAGCAGCCAACGGCAGCAGCTGATGCTCGCTTTGTGCCGAAAACACCGTTAAGTTGGTACCGATTTGATGATCGGTCACGATGTTGGGGGATGCTTGCAACAAGATAAATCTCCCTGACAGCAAGCCTTCATCCTCGACGCTGAGGCTTTCCGGATGGTGCAACAGACGGTGAGCGAATCCGCAGGCCATCCCAAGCGTGTGTTGGTGGTTGATCCCCATGCCACGTTGCGTACCGTGCTGGCGCAGCGCCTCCGCCAGGATGGCCATCTGGCGGCGGCGGTGGCCACCGCCCGGGAGGCCGTGGAGATTTGCCAGGAACAGTCGCCCGATCTGCTGGTGAGCGCCGAACTGCTGGAGGAAACCTCGGCCCTGCGTCTGGCCAACCAACTGCATTGCTCGGTGATGGTGCTCACCGCCCGTTCCGGCTCCGAACCGGTAGTGGCCCTGCTGGATGCCGGTGCCGACGATGTGTTGCGCAAGCCATTCGGGTTGGAAGAGTTGGCGGCTCGCTGCCGCACCCTCTTACGCCGCAATGGCAGTGGCTTACAGGAGCGGGTCTGCGTCGGCCCCTTGGAGGTGCACCTCTTACTGCGCCAGGTGACCCTGCGGGATCAACCGGTGGAGCTCAGCCCCCGGGAGTTCGCCTTGCTCTGCGCCCTGTTGATGCCGCCTGGAGTTGTGCGCACCCGTCAAGAGTTGCTGCGCATGGCCTGGCCCCCCTTCAGCGGCGGCCCCCGCTCCGTCGATACCCAGGTGCTCACCCTGCGACGCAAACTGGAGCAGGCCGGCCTCGGCGATGGCGGCGGCATCGAAACGATGCGGCAACAGGGCTATCGCTTCAGCCTCGACACCCTGCCCGATCAGGACGACACTCCCATGACACCGTCCTCAAGTCTGATGGCCAGCCAGTCAACCGCCAGCCGTCTGGGCTGAGCCGCAGCGTCTGCCCTGCTCAGCCCAGCAAAAACTGAGCTGATGGCCACGACCGACAAGCGTGACGAGTGTGTTGGACAGCAACGGTCCGGCGCTCAGCCAGATGAGCCCGCTTGAGCCAGCAGGCCACCAGGGATTGGCCTGATCCAAGGGGGTGAAGACGAGCTCTCGGGCCTCGCCCCATGGCCCCAAGCGTGAGCACATCGAATCAGCTCATAGCGCTCAGGTCTTGGCCTCATCAGATTTCCTCAGTCCAAGGGATGGGGCACAGAACAGACCAAAGGCTTGCCGGCATCGTGGTTTCGATCACAGATATCGATACTGTTCATGGGATCAGGAGTCTCCTTCACGACCTCCAACTCAGCCGAGACTGCCGGTTTCTGGTATTCAAGTGGTGGCCCAGTTTTCGATGTCGCTTGACAGCTCAGAATGGTGCGACGATCCCATCCGGTCGGGATCTGCTGAGACCTCCGGGAGCTTGGCATGGCAAGGCCGCATGTCTATGCTCACTGCCCAGCTGTTCAGAGCGGATACCGAGCTCGTCAACCTGCGCGACCTGGGGTGAGGACACTTTTCCCGCTCAGTACAGGCTACGGACAACAGGCTCCTGGAGATTTTCACCTGCTGGGGGAGCCGAATCAGCAGCGGCCACGCGTTTCCAGCTCGACCATGCGCTGCAGGTATCCCTCCTGCTCCAGGGCACCTCGAATAATCAGCACTTTGCAGAGGCTCTGCGAACATGAAAAAGCCGCCAAAGAAGCGGCAGAGCAGGAAGATCTTGTATCGACTCTTGACGAGATCGCCTGAACTATGTGAGCTTCTCCGCCAGCTTCATGCAGCCACTGCTCTATGGCAAGAGCGCTTGAGAAAACGAAGAAAGTTGAAGGTTAGCTTCTTGAGGCCCCTCCAGGCCTTGTTCCTTTCTAGCCCAATCTTTCTTGTCAGCTTTCCACCCATGGACATGGTCATGGTCATGCAGCCAAAGACATGCTCCACACAAGCTCTGATTGACGACTTGACACGATTCAGTTCCTTGGATGCGTCGCTAAGTGGAGGATTGCGAGGGCCTTTTTCGTGGATCAGGCTTTCGAAGCCACCGAGGCTCAGAAGATCCTCAAAGCATTCACCTGAATACGCTGAGTCAGCCCAGACATAGTCATGTTCGTTTTCAGGATCCAGCAGGCGTGGAAGCATCTGGTCGTCGTGGATATTGGCAGGAGTGACAGCATATTGACGGATGAATTCATGGTCGACATCGATGCAGATGCTGTTCTTGTAACCGTA
>CALPNT020000056.1 GCA_943325005.2 Bifidobacterium breve
AGGGCCAGGCCGTGCTGGGTGATCCAGCGGCGGGCGCCGACGCCGATCGCCGCCAGTTTGCGGCCCTGCAGCCACACCCCGGTGAAGCCGTTACAGCGCTCTGCCACCAGGTCGAACTCGGCCAGCAGATCGATCACCACCCCCTCGAGCTGCCGCAGGTAGAGGTGAAGATCAGCGCCGTGGCGTTGCAGATTCAGCACCGGGTAGAGCACCAGTTGGCCCGGGGCGTGGTGGGTCACCTCACCGCCTCGGTCGATGCGGAACAGGGGCAACGGTGGCGCGGCCGGATCAAAACCCAGATGGGTGCTGCTGGCGCCGCGGCCGAGGGTGTAGCAGGGCTGGTGCTGCAGCACCAACAGGGCTTCGGGGCCGTCGGGATCAGCCAGCAGACGGGCCTGCAGCTGACGCTGCCATTGCCAGCCCAGGGCGAAGGGCACCGGCGTGGCAGCTTCAAAAAGAATTGCGCTGGTCCTGGGGGGCATCGCCTTGTGTTCCTAGCGTGCAGGGACCCGGGAGAGGGCAGCCTGAACAGAGGCCTGACTCCACTCCCGGCGGTCGACATCTGCCCTGAGATCCTGATGAAACTGCTCATCCATGGCCGCAATCTCGATGTCACCCCGGCCATCCGGGACTACACCGAAAGCAAGATCAGCCGAGCCATCAATCACTTCGAAGACCTGGTCAAGGAAGCGGACGTGCATCTGTCCGTGGCTCGCAATCCCCGGGTTCCGCAGCAGGTTGCCGAAGTCACGATGTTTGCTAATGGCACCGTGATCCGGGCCCAGGAGCGCAGTGAAAATCTCTACGCCAGCATCGATCTGGTGGCCAGCAAGCTCAGCCGTCAGCTCCATCGCTACAAGGATCGCCTGCAGGAGCGCACCCAAGGCCCGGTGCATCGCTCCGCCCGCGATGAGGAGAATGGCGCTGCCAACCTGCCGCCTCCCGGCACGCCGATCACCGCAGGCAAAGAAGCGGTGGTGCCCCATCGGGGCGTGCGGCGCAAGTACTTTGCGATGCCGGCGATGGATCTGGAGGAGGCCCTGCATCAACTGGAAATGGTGGATCACGATTTTTACGTCTTCCGCGACGCCGGCACCGGCCAGATCCAGGTGGTGTATCGCCGTAATCACGGTGGCTTCGGCGTGATCCAGCCGAAGGACGCCTGAGCTGATGGCCAGGGCGCGCGAACTACCGGATCTGGCACCGCTGATTGATCACGCCCTGCTCGATCCCCACCGGGGCCGGCAGGCCGTGATCACTTGCTGCGATGAGGCCCGCCATTTCGGCTTCGCCGGGGTGTGTGTGGCCTCGCGCTGGGTGGGGGTGGCCCGCGAACGCCTGCCCCTGGGCGATCGGCTGCAGCTGATTTCGGTGGTGGGGTTCCCGTTCGGTGCTGTGCCGAGCGCGATCAAGCGGGCCGAAGCGGAGGCGGCGGCCGCCGCCGGTGCCGACGAGCTTGATGTGGTGCCCGATTTCGGTGCCCTCGCCGATGGCGATAGCTCGAGGCTGCTCGACGACCTGGCCGCGATCACCGAGCTGGGTCTGCCGGTGAAGGTGATCGTCGAGGCCGGGCGGCTGGACCCCCAGGCCCTGGAGCTGCTGGTGGAGGTGAGCATCGATGCCGGCGTGCGCTGGCTCAAGAGCGGCAGCGGCTTCGGCCCGCCGGTCACCCCCGCCCAGGTGGGGCGGCTGCGCCAGCTGGCGCGGGGACGGGCTGCGGTGAAGGCCTCCGGCGGCATCGCCGACCTGGAGCAGGCCCTGGCGCTGGTGGAGGCCGGCGCCACCCGGCTGGGGACCAGCCGTGGTGTGGCGCTGATGCAGGCGCTGCGGCGGCCCGCCGCCGGCCGTGGCGAAGGCCGCAGCGCCGGTGGTGGCGTCGGCCGCGATGGGGCCGAGGGTACGGACGACGCTTCCATCGAAAGGCGTCTCCGCGAAGGTGGGGTCAGGGAAAACCGCGAGGAGCCTCAGGGCCTGGGCGACGCTCGCAGGGATGGCCTTGGCTGATGGCAGGGCAGCCCGCGACCGCGACCCTGGCGTGGAGCTTGGCCAGCGATCGGGCGAGGGCGCGAATAGCTGCCAGACGAGGTCCTGAGGTGTGCCTATGGCGGAAGTCCTGCTGGAGGGCCTGGCCCTCACCTGCCGTCCCCTGGGCGAGAACGACCGGCTGCTGACCCTGCTGACCGAGAGCGAGGGGTTGACGCGCCTGGCGGTACCGGGGGCGCGCCGGCCGAAAAGCAGCCTGGCGGCCGCTGTGCCCCTGGCCCATCTGCGCCTGCAGGTGGGCGGCAGCCGTGGCCTGCGGCGGGTGCGGCAGCTCACCGTGGTGCGCAATTACGGCGGGCTGGGCCAACGGCTCGAAACCCTGGCGGCGGCCCAGGCTCTGGGGGAGCTGTGTCTGCAGCTGGTGCCCGAGCAGGCTCCGGCCCCTGGCGTGCTGGCCGATCTGTTGATGCAGCTGGGTCGTCTGGAAGCGGTGGTGCGGGAGCGCAGCGAGCGGCTTGAGGCCCTGGCGATTGCGGTGCAGGGCAGCGTGCACCTGCTGGCCCTGGGGGGCTATGCCCTGCCGCTGCAGCAATGCGCCCGCAGCGGCGAGCCGCTCGAGCCGCCTGTGGGGAACTGGGACTGGCGTTCCAGTCTGTTGCCGGGGGAGGGGCTGACGATCGGGGCGCTGCCGGGGGCCCGGGTGGTGCTCAATGCCTCGGAGCTGGCCCTGCTGCAGCGCCTGCCCCGGCCGGGCCTGCCGCGCCGCCGCGACGGCGGCCTGATGGGCCCTGAGCCGGTGTGGCTGCACCTGCTGGATCTAGTGGAGGCCTGGTGCGGCGAACATCTCACTCGGCGCCCTCGGGCCTTCAGACTGCTGCGCAGTGCTTTCGAGCCCATGGCTCCGCCCCGCAGCACCCCGGGATCAACCCGCGTTGGCCAGGAACCAACTTGATCCGGCCTCGATGATCCGGCCCCGATGGTCCGTCGGCAGTGACCCGCACCCACTGATCCCCATCCACTGATCCCCATCCATAGATCCGCCACCAGAGATGAGCCCGCAGCGATGAATCCAGGCCCGATACACCAGCCACGGATCCGGGAGATGGGGCGATGAACGATGCCAACAAGCCGCTGACCCCTGCTGGCGGAAGCGGCGCGACCGGCTCTGGCACGGGCGACCAGTCCAGGGCCGTCCCCGTTGGCCGCGAGGCCCCAGGGAGCGCGGCGGCCCAAGCTGGCGAGACCGGCTTGGCGGCGGTGCTGGCCCTGCCTGGTTTCCGCCAACTGTGGCTCGGCCAGATCTTCTCCCAGCTGGCCGACAAGTTCTACATCGTGCTGATGGTGTTCCTGATCGCCCAGTACTGGGTGACCGAGAACCCCCAGGCTGATCCGGCTCTGGCCGAAGCGGCGGCGGCGATGCGCATGGGGGTGGAGAACCGGGCCCAGATCATCACGCTGCTGGCCACCGGTATCTACGTGGCCAACACGATCCCGGCGATGCTGCTGGGCACCGTGGCCGGCGTCTGGGCCGATCGCTGGCCCAAACGGGCGGTGATGGTGAGTTCCAATGCCCTGCGGGCGGGTCTGTTGCTGTTGGCGCCGTTGGCGCTGTTGCCCGGCCCCCAGTGGCTGGGGTTGAGCTGGGGCTACTGGGCGCTGGTGGGGATGACAGTGCTCGAATCAGTGCTCACCCAGTTCTTCGCGCCGGCGGAACAGGCCGCCATTCCGCTGCTGGTGCCCTCCCATCAGCTGCTGGCCGCTAATTCGCTCTATCAGGCCACCAGCATGGGTGCCACGATTGTCGGCTTCGCCCTCGGCGATCCGATTCTGCGGCTGATGCATGGCCTGCTGCAGCGGCTGGGCATCAGCGGTGGTGAGTTCGTGCTGCTGCCGCTCTGCTACGGCATCGCCGCCGTGGCCATTGCCGCCATTGCCATCGAGGAACCGGCCAAGCCCCCCCGCAATGTCACCGTCTGGCAGGAGATCGGCGAGGGGATCCAGGTGCTGCGCGAACGGCCCAGTGTCCGCAGCGCCATGCTGCAGCTGGTGCTGCTCTACAGCTTGCTGGCGGCGCTCTACGTGTTGGCGATCAGTCTGGCGGCCACGATCGTCGGCCTGGGGCCCACCGGCTTCGGCACCCTGCTCGCCATGAGCGGCCTGGGGCTGGCGATCGGGGCGGTGGCGATGGCCCAGCTGGGCGATCGCTTCAACCGTCGCCGCCTGGGCTCCAGCGGCCTGGGCCTCATCGCCTTCTGCCTGGTGTTGCTGGGGCAGACCCGCGGCAATCTCGCTGTCACCCTGCTGCTCTGCGGCCTGCTGGGCGTGGGCGCCGCCCTGCTGGCAATCCCGGCCCAGACGACGATCCAGGAGGACACCCCCGAAGACCAACGGGGTCGGGTGTTCGGTCTGCAGAACAACCTGATCAACATCGCTCTGAGCCTGCCGCTGGTGCTGGCCGGGGCGGTGGTGAGCCGTTATGGACTGCTGCCGGTGCTCTGGGGCCTGGCGGCGGTGGCCGTGGTGGCGGCCCTCAGTGAGCAACCCTGGCGCCGCTGCTAATTTCTGGTATCGAAACGAACCGCAACCGGTGGCACACATTGCCTGGCTGGGCAAGAAATCCCCGTTCTGTGGCAACGTCACCTACGGACTCAGCATCACCGAAGCCCTGCGCCGCCGCGGCCATGGGGTGAGCTTCATCCACTTCGACACCCCGCCGGCGGGCCTGGGCCGACAGGAGTCGGTGGGTGGCGATGGCCGCCACCTCCAAGCCCATGACGGTCTGGCTCCGGATAATCCGGAGGTGGCCTTGTCCTACCTGGTCAAATCCCAGGTGTACACGATCCCTTCGCCTGGGGCCCAGCGGGAGTTGCGCGAGTCGCTGGAGCGACTCAAGCCCGATCTGGTGCATGCCAGCCTCACGCTCTCGCCGCTGGATTTCCGCCTGCCCGATCTCTGCCAGCAGCTGGGTCTGCCTCTGGTGGCCACCTTCCATCCAGCTTTTGATGCCGCCCTGCGCAACCTGGCCGGCGGCACTCAGCAGCTCACCTATCAGCTCTATGCGCCGTCGCTGGCCCGCTTTGATCGGGTGATCGTGTTCTCGGAGCTGCAGGCCGATCTGCTGGAACGGCTGGGGGTGCGACGTGAGCGGCTGGCGGTGATTCCCAATGGGGTCGATCCCCAGCAGTGGGCCCCGGCTGGCCAGGAGGATCCCAGCGATGGGGTAGCTGCCGAGCTGGCCAAGCTGCGTCAGCGTTTCGCCGGCCGCAGGCTGTTCCTCTACATGGGCCGCATCGCCACTGAGAAGAATGTGGAAGCGCTGCTCAGGGCCTGGCGGCTGGTGCGACCCCAGGGCTGCTTGCTGGTGATCGTCGGCGATGGGCCCTTGCGGCCTTCCCTGCAGGATGGCCGCGAGGACGATGTGATCTGGTGGGGCTACGAGGCTGAGCGCTCAATCCGCCTGGCGCTGCTGCAGTTGGCGGAGGTGTTTCTGTTGCCCTCGCTGGTGGAGGGGCTGAGCCTGGCGCTGCTCGAGGCGATGGCCAGCGGCACCGCCTGCGTCGCCACCGATGCCGGTGCTGATGGCGAGGTGCTGGAGGGGGGGGCGGGCATCGTCATCAGCACCCAGGGGGTCACCACCCAGCTGCGCACGCTGCTGCCGGTGCTGCGCGACCAGCCGGTGCTCACCGCTGAACTGGGTCGCCGGGCCCGCGTGCGCGTGCTCGAGCGCTACACCCTGGAGCGCAACCTCGATGCGTTGGAGGCCCTTTACAGCGCCCTGATGCGCCACCCGCTGGCGGCCTGAGGCAGCAGGCAGCTTGATTGGACAACGGCCTGGCACGGGTTCGGCCCGGCAGCGTTTCGGCGTGGCCTTGGTTCAGCCCAGCAACCAATCCACCAGGGCCAGCTGCTGGGGCAGGCACACCGTCTGCAGATCGAAGCGCTCCACCACGTGGCGCCGCGCCTCCGCCCGCAGGGGTTGTTGCGAGACGGGATCGGCCAGGACAGCAGCGATGCGGCGGGCCAGAGCCTCGGCGTCAAAGAAGTCCACCAGGTGGCCATTCACCCCGTCCAGGATCACGTCCTGCACCGGTGGGGTGGCCGAGCCGATCACCACGGCCCCACAAGCCATCGCCTCCAGCAGGCTCCAGCTCAGCACGAAGGGATCGGTGAGATATACGTGGCAGGCGCAGACCCGGAACAGTTGGTGCAGCAAGGGCAGGGCGCGCATGAAGCGGTGAAAGCCGCGGTAGGGCTCCAGGTTGCGGGCGACGAAGCTCACCACCTCATCGCCGGGCCGAAAGTGCAGGCCGGCCTGCTGCAGGTGAATCTCGGCCGGCCCCTGGCTTTGCTGTGAGCGAAGCAATCAACCGGACTAGCCCTGGCGCCCCTTCAATAGCGTTCAGGCCGCGGCTGCTCCCAGGTGGGGCCATGGCCGGCGGCGCGCAGCTCGGCGGCCCGGGTTTCGAGCCGGCGACGATCGAGCCGCCAGAGGCGATAGAGGCCGGCGCGGCTCAGTTCCAGGGGCTCCAGTCCCTGCCAGAAGGGGGAAGCGGCCGTGGTGCGATCGATCACCACCAGCACGGTGGGAGTTGCCGCGGGGGGTGAGGGCCGCTGGCCAAGCCGGCGTTCCCGCCGCAGGCGCTCGGCCAGATTCACCAGCCCTTCGGGCTCGATGCCTTCGTAGATCACCAGCCGACGGCTGTAGTAGTGCAGCGAGGGCTTGAGGATGCCCACCATCGCCAGCGGTTCGCAGCCAGCTCCCGGGCGTTCAGTCGCCTGGATGTGCGCCGCCAGCTGCCGCACCGGTAGCCCCCGCAGACGATCTCCCAGGCTCCAGCTGGGCAGCAATGCCGTCGGCACGAACAGCACCAGGGGCAGCTGCAGGGCGAGTAGCCGCAGGGGCGCGCGCCGTAGGGCCGCCAGCCAGCCCAGCAGCGCCGCCAGAGCCCAGAGCAACCCGGCCAGCAGCAGGCGCCCTCCCGCCAGCAGCTCCGCCGGCAGGGTGGGCAGCTCTGGATCCGCGATCAGAGGCACCCAGAGCGGAGCCAGCAGAAACACCACCGCCAGCACCAGGGTGAGCAGCAGGGTGAGGCGCCAGGCCCAGCGATCAGGCCAAGCCAGCGGTGCCCTGGCCACCACCCCGACCCTTCCTCCAACTCCGCCCTCAGTCCCGGCTTCGATCGCGGTGCCAGTTCCACCTCCCTCGACAGCAGGATCAGCGGGGCCCGCCTGAATCACCAGGGCCACCAGCAGGGCCGCCGCCGGGGTGGCCGGTAGCCAGTAGCTGGGCAGCTTGGTGGCGGCGAGGGTGAAGAAGGCCAGCACCATCAGCAACCAGCAGGCGGCAAAGCGGGCCAGGGAGGTGGCTGCTGGTAGGGGCTGGAGCGTCCAGGGGGCCAGCCGCAGGGGCGCCAGCGCCCGCACCAGGGCCAGCAGCAGCAGCGGCGTGGCCGGCAGGGCGGCGATCAGCAGCACCGGCAGGAAGTACCACCAGGGCTGCAGATGGTGGTTCACCACCGAGGTGAAGCGCTGCAGGTTGTGATAGCCGAAGAAGCTGTCCCAGAAAGGGCGGCCCTCGCGCAGCAGGGCCAGGCCATACCAGGGCAGGGCCACCAGCAGGCTGAGCAGCAGTCCTGGCAGCGGTCGCAACCGCCGCAGCAGGCCGGCCAGGTCGTGCTGCAGCCAGCCGAACAGCAGCAGGGTGAGCGCCAGTAACACCAGCGCCACTGGCCCTTTGGTGAGCATCGCCAGTCCCAGCAGGGCCCAGGGCATCCACCAGGCCTGGCGTCGATCGGCGTAGCGGCGCCAGCAGAGCAGCAGGGCACCGGCCAGCAGAGCGCTGAACAGAGCATCACTCACCGGCACCCGGCCCCAGAGCAGCACCAGGGGCCCCAGGGCAAAGCTGAGGGCTGCCGTCAGCGGGGTGATCAACCAGCTGCAAGCGCCGGGGGCCGTAGGGCTCCCTTGCTCAGCAAGGCGCTGTGGCTTGCTGGCCAGATCAGCGTTGCGGGCAAGACCAGGCTGGGGCCAGAGCAGCAGGGTGTCGGCCAGGGCCAGCATCACGCCGATCGAGGCCAGTGCAGCGGGTAAAGCGGCGGCCCAGGTGCCCAGTGGGTTCCACTCGGCCTGGCCGGGTAGGGCGTACACCAACCCCATCAGCCAATACACCAGCGGCGGCTTGTCGTAGCGGGGCAGTCCGTTGACGCGTGGAATCAACCAGTCCCCCGTTTCGGCCATGGCCCGGGCGGCGGCGGCGAACAGAGGCGGCGTTTCATCCACCAGGCCGGTGCTGCCCAGCTGCCACAGAAAGAGGAGTGCTCCCAGGGCCAGGGTGAACAGCAACACCAGCAGGCGTTGGCGGCGGGAGGGCGGTGGCATCAGTGCGTGGTCCCCGACGGGCTGGAGGCTGTGGCGGCGGGAGGCGCTGCGGCACCTCCCCAGAGCTGCTGGCGCCGGTTGAGCAGCACCACCGAAGCCAGGGCCAGCGCGGCGCCGAGCCATTGCAGCGGCCGCAGCCGTTCATCGAGCAGCAGCATCCCGCAGAGCAGGGCGAACACCGGAGTCAGAAAGGTGAGGGCCGTGAAGCCGGTGAGATCGCCGCGGCTGGCGAACCAGAAGAACAGGCCGTAGGCCAGGGCGCTGCCGAACAGGGAGGCGTAGGCCATCAGGCCCCACTGCAGCCCATTCCAGGCGGGCCAGAAGGCCAACAGCCCGGCACTCGCTCCGGCGCCCGCGGCCAGCATCGGCGACAGCACGGTGGCCACCAACAGCGGCAGGCCGCCCAGCACCATGTGCCAGCCGGTCACCACCAGGGGGTCGCTGGATCGGGTGGCATAGCGACAGAGCACGGTGCCCACCGCCATCGCCGCCGCTGCGCCCAGCATCCACAGCTCGCCATGGCTCCAGGCGTGGGTGCCGATCACCGTCGGCCCTTCCAGCCACCAGTGGCGTAGCAGCTCGGGCGGCAAGCCGAGGCAGAGGATGCCGACAAGCCCGATCAGCAGACCAAGCCAGCCCACCGGGTTGATCGCCTCGCCGAACAGGGTGCGGGCCAGCAGGGCCACCAGCAGCGGCTGGGAATCGATCAGCACCGAGCCGAGGCCGGCGCCGGTCTGCTCCAGGCCGCGGGCCAGCAGGCCCTGAAACACGGTGCCATCAATCAGGGCAAACACCAGCAGCCAGGGCCAGTCGGACGCCGCCACCGCCTGGGGTCGCCCTACCAGGCGGGCCACCAGCAGCAGCAGCAGCCCGGCGGGTAGCAGCCGCAGGCTGGCCACCAGCAGTGGCGAGCCGCCCTCAAGCAGGGGCTTCATCGCCGCCATCGCCGTTCCCCACAGGGCAAACGGCAGCAGCATCAGCGGCCAGCGCAGCAGGGACCCTTGCGAAGCCGGAAGCATGGGCAGGGTTCAGGGGGGGCACCTTTTTAAGATCCAACCACTACACCTGATTCCGATGCCCTGGCCCTGGCGCCGCAAGACCCGTCGCACCCTGGCCCGGATCGCCATCGAAGGACCGATCGCCGGCCCCACCCGTGAACGGGTGCTCAAAGCCCTGGAGCAGGTGGCGCAACGGGAGTGCCCGGCCCTGCTGCTGCGCATCGACAGCCCTGGAGGCACCGTTGGTGACAGCCAGGAAATCCACGCGGCCATCGGCAGGCTGCGGCAGAAGGGCTGCCGGGTGGTGGCCAGCTTCGGCAATATCTCCGCCTCCGGCGGGGTGTACCTCGGGGTGGCGGCCGAAAAGATCGTCGCCAATCCCGGCACGATCACCGGCTCGATCGGTGTGATCCTGCGCGGCAACGATCTCTCCCGGCTGCTGGAGCGGATCGGCATCCGGTTTGAAACGGTGAAGAGTGGCCTCTACAAGGACATCCTTTCCCCCGATCGCGCCCTCACCGAGGCGGAACGGACGCTGCTGCAGGAACTGATCGATGCCAGCTATGGCCAGTTTGTGGCGGCGGTGGCTGCCGGACGCGGCCTGGACGAGGCCAGCGTGCGCAGCTTCGCCGACGGGCGCGTGTTCACCGGTGCCCAGGCTCTGGAGCTGGGGCTGGTGGATGCCCTCGGCGATGAGGAGGCGGCCCGGCGTCTGGCGGCGGAACTGGCGGGCCTTGATCCCGAGCAGGCCAAGCCGATCACCTTCGGCAAACCGCCGAAGCGCTTCAGCCGTTTCCTTCCCGGCGGGCGCTTGTTGGGGCAGCTGCAGCAGGCCCTGAGCCTGGAGCTGGCCTGGGCTGGCCAGCCGCTCTGGCTGCATCGTCCCTGAATCCGAATCCCATCCGCCCCCGATCGATGAATCCTGCCCTCGAACTGCGGGCCCTGCGTGGGGCCACCACCGCCAGCGCCAACAGCAGCGAGGCGATTGACGCGGCCGTGAGTGAACTGGTCGCGGCCTTGATGGCCCACAACCGCCTGCAGGCCAGCCAGCTGCTGTCGATCACCTTTTCGGTGACGGCTGATCTCGATGCTTGCTTCCCGGCCGGCATCGCCCGCCGGCGCCTCGGCTGTGAAGGGGTGGCCCTGCTGGATTGCCAGCAGATGGCGGTGCAGGGGGATCTGCAGCGCTGCATCCGCCTGCTGGCCCATGCCTGGCTGGAGGCGGAGCAGATCCCTGTCCATCCCTACCTGCGCGAGGCCAGCCGCCTACGGCCGGATCGGGCCTTGGGCGATCCCAGTCACACCTCAGTCACAACTCCAGCTGGGGCCTGGGATCCGGCCGGAACGGCGCCCCCTAGTCCGGCCGGTGATCCGGCCGACCACTGAGCGCTCAGGTGGGCCTGGGAGCTGTTGAGAATCGGCCAAACACCTTCGGCTGTCCCCATGCCCCCCCTCCCGCGCCTTCGGGTTCTCGCCTCAGGCGCCGCCATCGCTGCAGGCGCCTGCGCCTTCGCCGCCCTGGCTCCTGTTGATCTGCTCGGGCAAAGCAGCCTGCCGGGGCAAAGCGGCCCTCTGCTGCAGAGGGGTTCGCTGCTGCCGAGTGCCAAGGCCGAGGGCACACCCGGCCTGATGGAGTTCCGCTGGGACAGCAACAAAGACTTCCGCCGGCTTTATTTCTTTATGACGGAGACGATTCGCATGAAGCGCTCCGAGTATTACCTGATCCTCAAGCCGAAGGATCGCAAAACCGCGATCCTGAAGCTGGCGATCACGGTGCCGAGCTACTGGGACGGCAGCTTTGATGCCAAGCAGATGAAGCTCTGTGAGATGAGCCAGGGCGGCATGATGAAGCGCACCCGCTGCGAGAAGCAGATCCCCGCCACGATCGAGGTGTCGCCGAATGGCAAGGCGATCGAGGTGTTCCCGGATGTGCCGGTATCGGATAAGAAAACGATCGGTCTTTACATCAACACCTTCAACCCATTCAACACGGGTATGTATCAGTTCAATGCCCTGATCCAGGCGCCGGGCGATGTGCCGGTATCGGGCTACGTGGGCTCCTGGCTGATCCAGATTGACCCCAACTGAGCGGGCCCAGTCCGCTGGACCCCAGCTGATAGGGTGGCCCACTGAAGCGAATCGAGGCGCCGAGAGGCCACCATGACCAAACGCACCCTGGAAGGCACCAGCCGCAAACGTAAGCGCGTCTCTGGATTCCGTGTGCGGATGCGCAGCCACACCGGCCGCCGTGTGATCCGCACCCGCCGCCGCCGTGGCCGTGCCCGCCTGGCGGTCTGAACACTGCCGCTGAAGCCCCCGCCCCTGAAGCCCGATGGGACTGCCGCCGCAGCACCGGCTTCGGGGCCATCGGGTGTTCGATCGCCTCTATCGCCAGGGCCGCCGTCTCCACGGCGAGCTGATGGTGTTGCGGGTACTGGCGGCTGATGCCTCCCTCTTGCCCCCGCCGGCTAATTCTCTGCCGCCCAGCCCCTGGCGGCTTGGTGTGGTGGTGAGCGGCAAGGTGCACAAGCGGGCCGTGCGACGCAATCGCCTTCGCCGCCTCCTGCAGGCCGAACTGTTCGCTCAGGCTGAGGCGTTGCGGCAGATGCCGCTGGGCCACGGGCCCCAGTGGCTGCTGCTCAGCCTCAAGCCAGGCTGCGCCGAGGCCGAACCGGCCCTGCTGCTGGAAGAATGGCGTCATCTGTTGCGCAAGGCAGGCCTGAGCCCATGACCCCAGCAAGTGCGGAGCCCAGCAAGGTGCCGCCGACAGGCCCAGTCAGTTCGGGCAACCCGATGGCTGGCATCCCTGGCAAATCCCAGATCCAGGAAACGGTGCTCTATGAAGGCGGGCCCGCCAAAGGGGATTTGATCTTCGGCCTGGTGCTGGCGATCACCCTGGTGGGCATTCCGCTGGCGGTGGGGGCGATCGTGCGGGCGCTGTGGCTGCGCTATCGCATCACCACGCGTCGCATCGAGGTCAATGGCGGCTGGCTGGGCCGCGACCGCAGTCAGGTGGTTTACAGCCAGATTCGCGAGGTGCGCTCGGTGCCCAGGGGCTTCGGCGCCTGGGGCGACATGGTGCTGGTGCTCAACGACGGCTCGAAGCTGGAGATGCGCTCGGTGCCGCACTTCCGCGCGATTGAGGCTCAGATCGAGGAGCTGCGCCAGGCCAAAGGCGCTAAGGCGGCCAAGTCCAGCAGCGGTTTCGCCAAGCCGGAGGCGGAAGCAGCCTGAAGGGCTGACGGCCTCTGTTCCCGAGCGCCCCAGGGAGTGGGGGGCACCAGGCTCCAGATTTTTGCCGCTGCTTCCTGCCCCTCACTGTCTTTCCAGCCCCCTGAGCCCGCCTTCCGTCGGCGTCGGCGGATCTCCGCCCGCATTGATTGCCCCCGTTCGGGCACACTGGCCCCGGATTCCCTTACCCCTGAGCGCTGCCTGCCGTGATCGGCTACATCTCCGACAACCTGCTGCTGCCGATCCTCGACTTCTTCTACGGATTGGTGCCGAGCTATGGGCTGGCGATCATCGCCCTCACGGTGGTGATCCGCCTGGCCCTGTTCCCGTTGAGTGCCGGCTCGATCCGCAGCGCCCGGCGCATGCGCATCGCTCAGCCTGTGATGCAGGCGCGTCAGGCCGAGATCAAGGCCAAGCACGCCAGCAACCCTCAGAAGCAGCAGGAGGAGCTGGGCAAGCTGATGAAGGAGTTCGGCAGTCCGCTGGCGGGCTGTCTGCCCCTGGTGGTGCAGATGCCGATCCTGTTTGCCCTGTTCGCCACGCTGCGGGGCTCACCGTTCGCCGATGTGCCCTACACCTTCAATCTCAAGGTGCTGCCTGCCGATCAGATCGCGGCGGTGGAAACCAAGCCCTTCAACAGCCCTAGCCATTCGATCTTCGTCACGGCCACCAGCCATGTGCCGGTGATCGGCAGCCTCGAGGGTGGCACCAAGCTTGGGGTGGGCGACAGCGAAACGGTGAAGCTGCACACCCGCACCGGTGACAGCTTCGGTTCGGTGCTCGCTGCGGTCGAGAACGGCGATAGCTTCCAGCCCAGCTGGAGCGTCACCAAGGGTGATGGCGTGGTCAGTGTCGATGCCAGCGGCAAGATCACCGCCCTGGCCCCTGGTGATGCCACGGTCGAGGGCAAGATCCCCGGCCTGGCGGCCCGTAGTGGCTTCCTGTTCATCAAGGCCCTCGGCCAGGTCGGCTTCATGACCGACGGCGCCGTCAACTGGGATATCGCCATCCTGGTGGGAGCCTTCGGCGCCAGCCTGTTCGCCTCCCAGATCCTCTCGGGCCGGGGCATGCCCCCCAATCCGCAGCAGAGCACCGCCAACAAGATCACCCCGGTGATGATCACGGCGATGTTCCTGTTCTTCCCGCTGCCAGCTGGGGTGCTGCTCTACATGGTGGTGGCCAACATCTTCCAGGGGTTGCAGACCTTCCTGCTCACCCTTGAGGCCCTGCCTGACAACCTGCAGGCGATTCTCGATAAGCAGATGGCAACGGCCGCGACCGCTACTTCTGGTGGCGCCGAGGCTGGGCGGCTGCCGTTTGAACCCAAGACCAAGAAGTGAACCCGGCGGCCCCTGGCGTCGGCCCGCCGTTGCGGCCCGTACCCCTTCAGGAGCTGCGCCTACGGGGAGATGCCCAGCACTGGCTGGTGCGGCAGCACCTCACCGAACTCGACAGCCTCACGCCGGTTCGGGGTCAGATCCGGGCCCATCACCACGGCAGCGTGCTCGAGGTGGAAGGTGAGGTCGAAACGATCGTGAATCTCTGCTGCGACCGCTGCCTGCAGCTCTACAACCTGCCGCTGCACACAGCGGTGCATGAACTGCTGGAGCTGGCTGGTGCCGGTGTTGGCGAGGCCGATCACGACGACCTGACGGCCCTAGCCGGCACGGTTTCCCCAGGTGGTCGGCGCCCAACCAGGCGCCCGACCGGCAGTCGATCCGTCGCCAAGGCCAGGTCGGAGCCACTGCTGTCCGAGCCACTGCTGATTGAGGCCCTGGACGATCGCCTTGATCCCCGTGGCGATTTCGATCCGGAGCGCTGGCTGTTCGAGCAGTTGAGCCTGCAACTGCCGGTGGTGAACCGCTGCGGTGCCGATTGCCCTGGCCCACCCCTGCCGCCGGTGCAACGCCCTGCCCCCAGAGCAGCCAACCCGAGCGACCGCCAGACCAACGCCGCTGTCCACCACCCCAGTGACGCCCCATCCCAGGGCAGCAGCGTCCAGGAGCAGTGCGCTGCTGACGCCACCGAGGGCGACTGCGGCAACTCGGGAGGCGACCGGCGCGACGAAGCCACGACCCCGATCGATCCGCGCTGGGCGGCCCTGCGCCAGCTGCTGCCCTGAAACCGATGGCCAATCCCACCCCTCTGATTGACCAGCTGGATCTGCTGATCCGCTCGCGCACACCGATTCTCTGGATTCGCAGCCTGGAGGAGCAGCGGGTTGAAACGCTGCTGGAGCAGGTCTGCCGTCGTCTGGGCGGCCGCCTGTTGCTGCGCTGGGATTTCGTGGCGGGGCTCAGCGGTGCCGCCAATCGCCAGGGGGAGGCCGCTCGCAATCCGATGGCGGCCCTGGAGACCCTGGCGGCGCTGCCGATCGAGCAGGGGGCGATTCTGCTGCTCAAGGACTTCCATCGCTATGGCGAGGATCCGGGCATCTGCCGCCGCTTGCGCAACCTGGCCGCCTCCTTGCCACTGGTGCCCCACACCCTGGTGATCAGCGCGCCGGACTGGCGCTTGCCACGGGAGTTGGAAGATTGCATCACGATGCTGGAGCTGCCCCTTCCGGAGGCGGCCGAGATCGGTGCCTTGCTGGGCTCAATCGCCGTGGCCGGTGGCCGGCCGCTGCCGGCGGAGGTGCTGGAGCAGCTCACCGCCGCCTGTCATGGTCTCAGTGAACAGCGGGTGCGGCAGCTGGCGGCCAGGGCCTTGGCTCGCCGAGGCCAGCTGGGGGCCGAGGATCTGGCCGAGGTGCTGGAGGAGAAGCGCCAGGCGATCGCCCGCAGTGAGCTGCTGGAGTACTGCCCCAGTGAGGCCACGCCGGCGGATATCGGCGGCCTGGAGGCGCTCAAGCACTGGCTGGGGCAACGGCATCGGGCCTTCAGCGAGGAGGCCCAGCGCTATGGGCTGCCGCTGCCGCGGGGGGTGCTGCTGGTGGGCCCCCAAGGCACCGGTAAGAGCCTCACCGCCAAGGCGATTGCCCATAGCTGGGGCATGCCCTTGCTGCGGCTGGATGTGGGTCGCCTGTTCGCTGGGCTGGTGGGGGCCAGTGAGGCACGCAGTCGCGAGATGATCCAGCGGGCCGAGGCGATGGCCCCGTGCGTGCTGTGGATCGATGAGATCGACAAGGGTTTCGGTTTCGCAGGCGCCTCCGGCTCGGGGGGAGGCGATGGTGGCACCAGCCAGCGGGTGCTGGGCACGGTGCTCACCTGGATGGCCGAAAAGACGAGCGCTGTGTTTGTGGTGGCCACCGCCAACGCGGTGGAACGGCTGCCAGCGGAATTGCTGCGCAAAGGGCGCTTCGATGAAATCTTCCTGCTGGAGCTGCCGGATGGCGGCGAACGCCGGGCGATCCTGGATCTGCAGCTGCGCCGCCGCCGGCCGGCCCATACGATTCAGCTGGAGGTGCTGGTGGATCGCACTGCGGGCTTCTCCGGCGCCGAGCTGGAGCAGACGGTGATCGAGGCGATGCATCTGGCTTTCGGCGAAGGCCGCGAGCTGGGAGAGGCGGATCTGATCACCGCCGCCAGCCAGGTGGTGCCCCTGAGCCGCACCGCCCGCGAACAACTCGAGGCCCTGCGCTTCTGGGCCTCCAGCGGCCGGGCCCGGTTGGCCTCAGGGCGCCGTGCTGTTCCAGCTGCCTGATTCGCTGATCAGCAGGGTTTTCCACCCTCGGGCTCCGGCCCGCCCCGCAAGGGTCAGCCCCATGTCACTGCCAGCTCAACAGCCAGCCTGCCCACCTCGCCACTGCCCACCTCGCCATTGCGGGCTTGCAGGGTGAGCGGTGACGCCTGTCGGGACGAAGGGGCCTTCTGGCCTGGCGTTGTGGCCGTCTTGCCTCCTGGACTCTCGCCGGCAGCATCAAGGCCACGCCCGGCTGTTCAGTCCGGTGGCCATTGAGATGTCGAACCAGCGCTGCGGCTGATGCAACAGGAGCGCGACACCGATCGTGGTTCAGGGCGATGGCGACATCCCCGGTTCAGATCTAGGCAGTGCCATTGAGCAGGCGGCTGAATTAATTTTTCGAGCCAAGTGGCCGAACCAAGTAACCCAATCAGGTGTCCCAATCACGCGCCCCGTGGAGGTTGAACTGAGTTCAAGCTATGACAGACTGAACTTCCAAGAGGACAAAAGGTCTGGCTGACCATGAAACAAGGCTGATATTAATTGTAGCTGACGAGATGCGAGCGTTTGATTTTGGATCGGCCTCTTTTCTGCTCAAGAAGATTTCAGGGTGAAATCTTGCTGACTTCATCATTGCAGCATTTATTGGGTGCTTGTTGGTCGCTAGTCGCGGCCTGCGGCTAGGGGCTGGGGCGAGTTATTTTG